>SCVT01000743.1 GCA_004296815.1 Reyranella sp.
GAGTGGTGAAATAGTCAGGCCTCCAGGCTGTTGAGCAGCGTCTTAGCCGAGCGAAGAAACGGGAGATTCTGGCCCTCGCTAAACCGCGCATAAACTGGGCGCAGCTCTCCTATCGCTTCGGCCAAACGGCCCTGTTCATGAAGCGACTCTGCAAGCGCGATGGCGGCTCGCAACTCGAGAAACAGTGCGCCCTGCTGGCGCGCGCCGTCCAACGCGAGATGGAAACACGAATCCGCTTGACCTGAGAGCGCTGCCTTTCCCTGCCGCAGGAGTGTGCCTCGAATGCGCCAGAGTTCGGGCTGTATCCACTTCTCGTCGGTTGTTGCTACAGTCGCGAAAGCCTCTTCGACAAGCGCCATCCCTTCTTCCACACGCCCGGCGCGCCCCAGGCCGGATGCGAGCTCGGTGACGGTGTCGAGCATCCAGAAGCCCCGGCCGCTTGCGCGCAAAGCGTCAAAGCCAGCGCTCATCATTTCGACCCCGCGGTGAACGTTGCCCCGGAGCATATCGAGCTGACCAAAATGGCAAAGATTCCAGTCGGCGAAGATGCCGAGTTCGTTCTTAGAGGTGTAGTCGCGCGAGAGGCCGAGAAAATGCTCTCCAAGATCGAGGTCCTCTGACCACAAGGCAATCGGGCAGCCGGCATAGGCGAGAATTTGGCAGATAGAGAGAGCGTGCCCAGCCTCGATGGCGTCTTGCACCGCTGTGGTTACGGTATCGATCGCCTGCTCAGCATGGCCCTGAACCCACAGCACCCGCGCGAGAAATGCCTGACCTGCAAGCGCCTGATTGGCTCGGAATCGGATAATGGTCGAACTGGCGCTCAGCGCTGACCGAGCACTCACTACTCGGTCAAGATGAAGGCGCGCTTCGTGATGGTTGCCAAGCAAGTGTTGCGTTACCCCGAACATTCGATCGGCGACCAGCTGGTCCGCACGCGTCTTCGTTATTGATTGAAACTGCCGCGCCAACTCGAGAGTGCCGGTCCGCCGTGCGAGCCAGAGGCCATAGAGAGACAGGAGCTCCTGCTCAGCATCCCGAAGCTCTCTTGCGAGCATGAGCACTTTTTCCAACGCAGGCTCGGCTCGGCGAAAACCGACGAGCGCGGCGCCCAGCGCGGCATACAGCTTCATTTCGCGGCGGGCGTCGCGCGTCTCGCACGCGGGAAGACGTGCGATGGCCTGTTCAACGCGTTTGCGCCACTCGCCGAGTGACGACGTTTGCATCCAGAACGGTACGGCGGCGGCAGTTAAGGCCAGTCCGATCGAAACGTCTCCTGTGCCGGAGAATGCCCAATCAAGCGCTGCGCTGAGGTTATGGCGCCGCCAAGCATAATCCTCTTGAACCTCACCTGTCGGCCGCAACTGCCATTCGGGCTCGATGCGTTCGAACAGGCGCCGATAGTAGTCGGCATGCTGCCTGGCCACGCTGGCGAAGTTGCCGGCAGCCTCAAGCTTTTCTAGCGCATAGAGACGCGTGGTCTCCAGCAGGCGATAGCGGGTGGCAACTCCCATCGTCTCGGCAACGACCAGCGACTTGTCCACCAATTCAGACAATCTCTCAGTCAGGTGGAAGGTGCCCGAGATGGCAGCGGCGTCTTCATAGGTGAAGAGACCTGCGAAGATGGAGAGATGCTGCAGCAGGTTCCGCTCGCTCTCGGCCAGCAACTCATAGCTCCAGTCTAGCGCGGCTCGGAGGGTTCGGTGCCGCGGCAGCGAGGTACGGCGCCGGCTGGCTAAGAGTTCCAAGCGGTCGGCAAGCCCCAAGGATACTTGTCGAACCCCGAGAGTGGTCGCTCGGGCAGCCGCGAACTCGATGGCTAGCGGGATCCCGTCCAGTTGACGGCAAATATCGGCGATAGCGAGAGTGTCTGCCGGTGTAGGGGAGAAGCGATCATCCTGGGCCTGCATCCTCGCCAGGAAAAGGGCGACCGCGCTGTAGCCTTGCAATTGTTCATGCGTCGTTCTCGATTCTGGAACATGAAGCGGTGACACTCGAAACACGCGCTCACCATCAACCCGCATGACCTCGCGGCTAGTGATGAGCATCGATGCGTTCGGGCACTGTCTGACGATCGTCTCAACGAGGCGCGCGCATGCATCGGCGAGATGCTCGCAATTATCGAGCACAAGCAGGATATTTGCTTGATTGATCGCCCGGGCCAAGCTGTCGGCAGTGGCACCTGTCGCGCTTCGGCCAAGGGCCGTCGCAACCAGAGAGGGCACAGATTGCGGGTCGGTAAGAGCAGCGAGTTCGACCAAGCATATGCCGTCTCGGAACTCGGGAAGCACGCTTCTTGCCAATTCGAGGGCCAGCGTGGTCTTGCCGATCCCACCCGCGCCGGTAAGGGTGACGATCCGAAAATCGGAGAGGAACAGCCTTAGCTGCTGCAAGTCGCTCCGGCGACCGATTAAGGACGCCGTGGCGGCTGGTAGATTGCTTCGCGGCGGGCTGCCCGAAGGTGGTGCCATGTTGGCTGCCGCCTGGCCTTCTTTTTGACGCCTGGCCTTCCAGCGTCCGAAGAGACCAAAGCCGCGGCCGGAGTCTGACATCGGCAGCGCATGGTCCGCTGCCAGTGACGAAGGGTCGAACTTCCTGCCACGACGGTCGGCAGCCCAGTGACGCCGATCAATGTCCGCTCCCCAAGATCCTTTCGCGTGCGCTAACTCGGCGAGCATCCTGGATCGGCCTTTCACTTGTAAGAAGCCTGACATTGCCCCATACCGCGGCTCGGGACAATTGGCCTGAGCGAGCGTTATCCCATGCCTGTGCGAGGCCGTGGGGCATGGATACTTTCGTGCAATTGGCCCGCGCCAATCTCGCGCGCATCCTGCAACTGCGTTGACAACGCTGGAGCGCGGCGATGAAAGGAATGGCCACACTGCTGCTTCTCAATGCAGGGATGGCGCTCGGCATACTCGGCGGACGGGCGATTCTCGCGAAGGATGCAGGGCGCGAGAAGTATGCGGTGGCAGTGCCGCAGGGACTCGGCTTCGCCGACTTTCGTGGCTACGAGAGCTGGCAAGTCATCTCCGTCGCAGATCGGAAGAG
>SCVT01000328.1 GCA_004296815.1 Reyranella sp.
GAGTCTACGATCCGGTCGAAGGCGCCCCAATCGCGCGCGGCGCGGCCGATGCCGCCATAGACCACCAGCTCGCCGGGCTTCTCGGCGACGTCGGGATCGACGTTGTTCATCAGCATGCGCAGCGGCGCCTCGGTGAGCCAGCTCCGGGCCGAGATCTCGGTGCCGCGCGGGGCGCGGACGATGCGGGCGTTGTCCATGCGGTTCATGCCGAGAGCCTCCGGTCCAATGCAGGCAGGTAGTCGCTGCCCACCGTCGCGACGATCGTGCCACTGGCCACCAGCGCCGTCGCCTTCTCCATGTCGGGATGAAAATGCCGATCGTCCTCGAGATGCGGCACTTGCCCGCGCAGCAGCTCGCGCACCGCCTCGAGCGGTTTGCTCGACGCCAGCGGCCGGTGGAAGTCGCAGCCCTGTGCCGCAGCCAGAAGCTCAATGCCCACGATCGAGCAGGCATTTGCCGTCATGTCGAGCAGGCGACGTGCGCCATGCGCGGCCATCGACACGTGATCCTCCTGGTTGGCCGAGGTCGGGATCGAATCGACACTCGCCGGGTAGGCGCGCTGCTTGTTCTCCGAGGTGAGCGCGGCGGCCGTCACTTGCGGGATCATGAAGCCCGAGTTGAGGCCGGGCCGTGGCGTCAGGAATGCCGGCAGGCCGGAGAGCGCCGCATCGACCAGCATGGCAACGCGTCGCTCGGCCAGCGAGCCGATCTCGCAGATCGCCAGGGCAATGATGTCGGCGGCGAAGGCCACCGGCTCCGCGTGGAAGTTGCCGCCTGATAGCACCTCGCCCGTATCGGCGAAGACCAGCGGATTGTCGGTGACGCCGTTCGCCTCGGTCGCCAGCGTGTCGGCCGCCTGGTGCAGGATATCGAGCACCGCGCCCATGACCTGCGGCTGGCAGCGCAGGCAGTACGGATCCTGCACGCGCTCGTCGCCCACCAGATGAGAGGCGCGGATCGCCGAGCCTGCCATCAGGCGGCGCAGCGCCTCGGCCGCGTCGATCTGGCCCTGGTGGCGACGCAAGCGATGGATGCGCGGATCAAACGGCGCATCAGAGCCGCGCGCGGCGTCGGTCGACAACGCGCCGGTCACAAGGGCAGCGGCGAACAGGTTCTCCGCCTCGAACAGGCCCGCGAGCGCGTAGGCCGTCGAGAACTGCGTGCCGTTCAGCAATGCCAACCCTTCCTTGGGGCCGAGCTGCAGCGGCTTCAGGCCGAGATCCGCCAGCGCCTTCTCGGCCGGGACGATCCTGCCGTCGACGTGGAACGAGCCGACGCCGATCATGGCAGCGCTCATGTGCGCGAGCGGCGCCAGGTCGCCCGAGGCGCCGACCGAGCCTTGGCAGGGCACGACCGGAGTCAGGCCGCGCGCCAGCAAGGCCTCGAGCAGCCGCACCGTGGCACCGCGAACGCCAGACGCGCCCTGGGCGAGGCTGGCGAGCTTGAGCGCCATCATGAGACGCGTCACCGCGACCGGCATGGGCGCTCCGGCGCCTGCGGCATGGGAGAGCACGATGTTGCGCTGGAGCTTCCCGAGGTCGGCCGCCTCGATGCGGACGCTCGCCAGCTTGCCGAAGCCCGTGTTCACGCCGTAGACCGGCTGGCCCTTGGCGAGCACCGCGGTGATGGCGCGCGCCGACTTGCCGACCTGCTCGAATGCGGCTGGATCGAGCGAGATCGAGGCGCCGCGATAGATGTCGCGCCATGCCGCCAGCGGCACCGACCCGGGTGACAATACGACTGCCGCCATCCACCACTCCCTCGTCCAGAGTCCAACCATGGCGGAAAATGCCGACGGCCCACAACGGGCGACTAGGCCGCATTACGCTTGCCTGTCACAATGTTCGGGATGAATCGCAAATGAGTGACATGACGGCTCTCGATCGCCTGGGCTTCGGCTGTGTGGGACTTTCCCTGGCTTCGACGCCACGCCAGGCACTTTCCCTTCTCGCGGCCGTGCACGATCACGGCATCAGCTACTTCGACACCGCACCGCTCTATGGCCGCGGCTACTCGGAACGCCTGCTCGGGCGCTTCCTGCGCAGCCGCCGCGACAAGGTCACTGTGGCCACCAAGTTCGGCCTGTCGGCCACCCCACCCCCACTGCCGATGGAACTGGCACTCCCTCTTGCGGCACTGAGGCGACGGTTGCGACCACGTCCGGCCGGCGTTGCGTCGCCGCCGCAGGAGCCGCCTGCCGATATCGTCTCCAGCAGGCGCATCGGGCGGGCGGAAGTCGAGACGGCTTTCGATGCCAGCCGCCGGGCGCTCGGCACCGACTACATCGACGTCTATCTGCTCCACGAGGAGGTGCCCGCCGCGCTCGAGCCTGCGGCCGTGGATTTCCTCCAGGGCCTGAAGGCCAGCGGCGCCGTACGTAAGCTCGGCATCGCCGCCAACGGCGGTCGCTATCGCAGCCTCGGTCCGGCCGATGTCGCGGGTTGGGATGTCCTGCAATACGAGTTCGGTCCGGCATGGCCCTGGACCGCGAACCTGCCTGCACGGTTCCCGGCGATGCAGCATGTCTTCCATAGCGTGCTGCGCGGTGTCTCCACGACCGATCCGGCGGCGCCCGGCCGGACGCTCGCATCCTGCCTTGCGGCCTGCCCGACGGCGCGTGTGCTGTTTTCGTCGACCAAGGTCGCCCATATCGAGGCCAACCTGCGCGCGCTCCGCGGCTGACAGGTCGCATGCCGTTCATCGACGCCAACCAGGCACTCCTTGAACGCGACTGGACCGGGTTCGACATCACAATCGTCGGTGCCGGTGCGGCGGGCATCATGCTGGCGGTGCTGCTGGGCCGGCGCGGCAAGCGCGTCCTGCTGCTCGACAGCGGCCATCTCGAGTTCGACGACGAGAAGCAGACGCTCAACGACATCGAGCAATCGGCCAAACCGCTCGGCAATGCGATCTGGAACAGGCGTCGCGTGATCGGCGGGACGACGACCGCATGGGGTGGGCAGTCTTTGCCCTTTGGGGCACTCGACTTCGAGGCGCGCGACTGGGTGCCGGGATCCGGCTGGCCCCTCTCGCTCGACACGCTGGCGCCGTACTACATCGCTGCGAACCGCTTCATGGGCATCGACGGCGAAAACTACGACACGGACATCCTGCGTCTGCTCAAGCGGCAGGCGCCGCCGGTCGATCCGGAGCTGCTCTCCTACCACTACTCGAAGTGGGCGCGGCAACCCGACTTCCACAAGCTGCACCGCGCCGATCTCGAGCGGCATGTCACCGTGCTCTACAACGCCCATCTCACGCGCATCGATCTCGGCGAAGACGACCGGGCCCGGGCCATCGAGGTCTCCGACTTTCGCGAGCGCCGCCGCAGCTTGCCGGTAGCGACGCTCGCGGTTGCCGCCGGCGGCATCGAGACGAACCGCATCCTGCTTCTCAACGACCATCAGAAGTCTGGCGGGCTGGGCAACCATTCGGGCTGGCTCGGCAAGGCGTTCTTCGAGCATCCGTCGACATCGGGCGGTACGGTCGAGACCGACGATCCGATGCGCCTGCAGCAGTACTTCGCGGTGAGGCTCCGGCGCCGCACCCGCTACTCGGTGCGCCTCAGCGCGTCCCGCCCCTGGCAAGAGCGCAACCGGCTGCTGAACGCATCGGCGGGCCTCATCTGGAGCGAGGAGGAGGACTACGGGCCGCTCTCCATCCTGAAGCGCTTCGTCGCCCGTCCGACGCCGGGCGATGCGCTGCAGCTCGCGCGGATGGGCGGCCCCCTGGCCGAGAGTCTCTGGATCCTGGCGCGCGAAGGGCTCGTCTACCGATCGGGCGCATCGGCGAGACTGGGCCTCGTCTGCGAGCAGGCGCCGTCGCGCAACAGCTATATCGCGCTCGGCGCATCGACCGATCGTTTCGGTTTGCGCAAGGCCCGGCTGCACTGGCGGATCGGCCACGATACGTGGGCGACGGCGGTGCGCTTCGCCCACACCATCGCCGCCGAGCTCGAGAGGCTGAAGCTCGGCCGCCTGCATCTGCCGCCCGAGCTGCGCCTCGAGGCCGAGGATTACGAAGATCATCTGCACGACGCCAATCACCACATGGGCGGCGCCCGCATGAGTGCCGCCGCCGCAGATGGCGTGGTGGACGACAGGCTACGGCTGTGGGGCGTTCCCAATCTCTATGTCTGCAGCGCAGCCGTTTTCCCGACGGGATCGCATTCGAACCCGACCTTGACCCTGCTCGCACTGGTCGGCCGATTGGCCGATGACCTTGCGCCAGCCTGATCAAAGCGCCCACAGACTTGGGTTTTGGAAGTGGTGCCCCCGGTCGGACTCGAACCAACACTTCCGTGAGGAAACCTGATTTTGAG
>SCVT01000329.1 GCA_004296815.1 Reyranella sp.
GCTCTTCCGATCTGGAGATCCATCTCGCGGGCCATGCAGTGCTGGAGGGGCGCGGCACCAAGCTGCTGGTCGACACGCACGACCGGCCGGTCGCCGACGCGGTGTGGAAACTGTGGCGCGACCTGATCGACCGCATCGGCCCGCTGCCGACCCTGATCGAATGGGACACCGACGTGCCGGACTGGCGCGTGCTGGCGGCCGAGGTGGCGCGCGCCGACTGCGCGCTGCGGGCGCGCCGGGTGGAGCATGCCCATGCCGCGTGATCTCGGCGGTCTGCAGCACGGCTTCGCGCAGCGCCTGCTCAGGCCCGAGCCGGCACGCGACCGGCGCATGGCGGTCTATCGCAACAATGTCGCGGCGAGCCTGGTCGGCGTGTTGCGCGCGCATTTCCCGGTGACCCAGCGCATCGTCGGCGAGGAGTTCTTCGAAGCCGCCGCCGTGGCCTTCGTGCGCCGCGCCCCGCCCGTTTCGCCCGTGCTGGCCGAGTACGGCGGGGGCTTCGCGGCCTTCCTCGAAGGCTTCGCGCCGGCCGCCGAGCTGCCCTACCTGCCCGACGTGGCGCGCCTCGAATGGGCCCGCATCGTCGCCTACAACGCCGCCGACGACGCGCCGATCGGCATCGAGCGGCTTGCCGCCGCGTCGGACCTGGGCGCCGTGCGCCTCCGTCTGCATCCCGCCGTGCAGGTCGTGGCTTCGCCCTGGCCGATCGTGTCGATCTGGGAAACCAACACGCACGATGCCGAGGCGCGCCGCATCGGCCCAGACGCCGACGGCGAAAGCGCCCTGGTGACGCGGCCCGCGCTCGACGTGCGCGTCGCGCGGCTGCCGCCCGATGCCCCTTCCTTTCTCGATGCGGTGAGGCGCGGCCTCCCGCTCGCCGAAGCCGCCGCAGACGTCGATCTCGCGTCGACGCTCGCCACGCTGTTCACCGCCGGCGCGATCGCCGGCATCGACCCCGAGGAAGACAAATGATCGCGTTGCTGTCGCGTCTCGACGCGCATCTCTCCCGAATTCCCCACGAGCTGATCGCCCTGCTGGCGCGGCTCTGCATCGGCACGGTCTTCCTGCGCTCGGGCCTGTTGAAGCTCGAAGGCTGGGCGGACGGCACGACGCTCGCGCTGTTCCGCGAGGAATACCGCCTGCCGCTGCTGTCGCCGGAGATCGCCTCGTGGCTCGCCACGGCGGCCGAGCTGTCGCTGCCCCTGCTGCTGTTCGCCGGCCTGTTCACGCGTCCGGCGGCGCTGGCGCTGCTCGGCATGACGCTCACGATCCAGGTCTTCGTCTATCCCAACGCCTTCGACACGCACGGTGTCTGGGCGGTGGCGCTGCTCTATCTCGCCAAGTTCGGGCCGGGGACGCTCGCGCTCGACCGCCTGCTCGTGCCGACGCCGCGCTTCAGCGCTTCTTCAGCGGCTTGAGATCTGTGGCGATGGGATAGGCCGTCGTCGACTTCACGCGTTCCATCGAGAAGCGCGAGGTCACGTTCTTGAGCGGCATGGTGTCGATCAGCTTCTTGTAGAAGGCGTCATAGGCCTGCATGTCGGTGACGGCGACGCGCAGCATGTAGTCGATGTCGCCGGCCATGCGATGGAACTCCATCACCTCGGGCATCGCCGTCACGGTCTGCGCGAACTTCGACAGCCAGGCCGAGGAATGGTCGCCGGTCTCGATCGAGACGAACACGGTGAGCCCCATGCCGATCGACTCGGGCGAGATCAGCGCCACCCTCTTGAGGATGACTCCGGCCTTCTCCAGCCGCTGGATGCGCTTCCAGCACGGGCTTTGCGAGAGCCCGACGCGGTGCGCGATCTGCGCCAGCGAGAGGCTCGCATCCTCCTGGAGGAGAGCCACGATCTTCCTGTCGATCGCATCCATGTCTTTGGTACCCATGCGCTCCAGTCTAGACCGGAAGCGACTCCAGGCGCACGGGGGCGCCGATGCGGGCGCTGAGCGTGTCGGCCAGCGCGTCGATATCGCCGTCCAGCGGCCCGGCATGAGCCGCCAGCCTAGGATCGGCGCCGTTGAACCACGACAGCCGCCAGGCGCCGGCCTCGCAGACCAGCGAGCCCACGACGCGGCCATGGACGGAGATCGTCCAGAGGGCGGGCTCTTCGTAAGCGGCCTGGATCAGGCGGGCCGCCCGGGCAACGAGGGTACTGGCAAGGCTGAGCATGCGCCGACTGTACGGGCCGGGCCGTTGCGGCAGCAATGAAACGGACCGTCGAATCCGCAGCCCCTCGCGGCAGAAATACCTCCCATGCCCGCCCACGGGAGAATTTTCGCCTTCCCCGCGGTGACGCCGCCCCGCCGGCGGACTAGGCTTCCGGCCTTTCGCAGGAACCGGAGGCTGTCCGTATGGCTCCGACCAACCGTCTCATCGAAGCGCGCCGCGCCGAGCTGCGCGCCGAAGCCGACAAGCAGCGCGAGCCCAAGTCCCCGACCGAGGCCAAGCGGCAGGGCACTACCGCCAAGACGCGCGACAAGCAGAAGGATTGACCCTCAGGGCATCAGGCCCTGCTGGCGCCAGAAGCGAGCCACGCCGGGATGCAGGGCGGCCGGCTCGGGCAATGCCGCGAGCGTGTTGGCCGCGGTCGACTGGCCGAGCTGCCGGGGCGACAAGCCCGCCTTCTCGATGCGATGCAGCGACGTGGCGAGGCGGAAGGCGATGTCGTCGTCGAGATCCGGCCGCGCCATGATGAAGCTCCACGAGCCGACGCTCTCGATCGGATCGTACTGGCCGGGATAGGTGCCGGCCGGCACGGCGAAGCGCCGCAGGAACCTGTGCTTGTCCATGATGCGGGAGCATTCCCCGGCATCGGGCACCACGAAGCGCGCGCCGCGCGCGTTGCCGGCGATGGTGACGAAGCCCGGCCAGCGGAGCCCGCCACCCCACAGCGCGGAGGCGCGGCCGTCGAGCACGAGCTGCGGCCCTTCCGAGAGGCGTTCGG
>SCVT01000330.1 GCA_004296815.1 Reyranella sp.
TGCAGCCCGCAAGCGTGTCCTTATCTACCGCGTGCTGCGTGCGGCACGGGCGTTGCGCGCCACGATCTGCTCGCGTGCCCAGAGGAACAGCGCGGCGAACGGCAGCCAGCCGATCCAGCGCAGGCCCTCCAGGAGGTACTCGCCCTCGTCGCGGGCGAGCAGGTAGTCGACCTGGACCTTCCAGACGCTGGAGGCGACCTCGAAGCCCAGCATCCAGATCAGCATCGCCGGCAGCAGGACGACCAGCGGCTTCATCTGCTCGCTGAGGCGCTCGCTGTACCAGGGGGCCAGCGAGATCGAGAAGATCAGGATGGCGGCCACCAGCTTGGAGGCCGGATGGGCCTCGAACCACGGCATGATCAGCGGCTCGCGGATGATCATCGAGTAGGCCGTCCAGGCGAGCACGGCGCCGCCCAGCAGGATCACCGACGGATAGCGGTCGACCAGCTTGATCACGAGCTGGCTGCCCCAGACGATGATCGGCACGCTGATGGCGAGACCAAGCACGATCAGCAGGACGCTGCCGTGCGCGGCGCCGCCGATGGCCAGCACGTTGTCGACACCCATCACCGCGTCGGCGATCACGATGGTGCGCACCGCGCCGGCGAAGGTTGTGGCCGGACCTTTGACGAGGTGGCTCTCCCCGCCGCCGTTTTCGGGCATCAGCAGCTTGCGTGCGATCCAGACCAGGGCGAGGCCGCCCGCCAGCATGAAGCCGGGGACCGCCAGGATGTAGACGACGATGATCGCCATGAAGGCGCGAATGGCGATGGCGCCGAAGGTGCCCCAGAAGATGACCTTGTTCTGGACGTTCTTCGGCAGGTTGCGGGCGACCAGGCCGATGATCAGGGCGTTGTCGCCCGCGAGGACCAGGTCGATGAGGATGATGGCAAACAGGGCGGACAGGAATGCGCCCGAGAACAGCTCGAGTTCCATGAAAATCTCCAACAACAAGTGAACATGCGCCGTCGCCCGCGCGTGCGGGCGGCAGCAATTCAGCCAGTCGTCAGAGCTTTATGGGCACCTTGCCGACGCCGCGCTGCGGCGCAGGCTCGAGCGGCCGGAAGAACGCGCCGCCCACGATGCGCAGCACCATGATGCCTGTGGCAACGACGCCACCGGCAAGCAGGAGCTGCAGGAGGTGCCAGTGACGCATCGCCAGCACCGAGAATTCGCCGCCCAGGTCGAACAGGGCGAACTCGAGGCCGGCCTCGCCGATCCATGCGGGATCCACCGCATCGCCGAACGAGGCCAGGATCATGCAGATCACGATCGACGCGACGAACAGCTCGCCGCTCGGAGATACGGTCCGAACGGCGTTGGCGGCGCGGTGCGATCGCTGGAACAGGCGCATGACCCGGCCATTTTCGGCCGGGCGGCGTCGCGATCAAGCCTAAAGCGACAAGGCCGTTCCGAAATGTCGCAGTCAGACGTCCAGACGCCTGAGCCGCAGGGCATTTCCGATGACGCTGACCGAGGACAGCGCCATGGCGGCGGCGGCGACGACCGGGCTGAGCAGGATGCCCAGGACGGGGTAGAGCACGCCCGCCGCCACCGGCACGCCGGCCGCGTTGTAGACGAAGGCGAAGAACAGGTTCTGCCGGATGTTGGCCATGGTCGCCTTCGAAAGGTGCCGGGCGCGGGCGATGCCCCGCAGGTCGCCCTTCACCAGGGTGACGCCCGCGCTCTCGATGGCGATGTCGGTGCCTGTGCCCATGGCGATGCCGACGTCGGCGGCGGCCAGCGCCGGTGCGTCGTTGACGCCGTCGCCCGCCATGGCGACCACGCGGCCCTCGGCCTTGAGCTTCTGCACGATGCGCGCCTTGTCCTCGGGCAGCACCTCGGCCTCGACCGCGTCGATGCCGAGCCGCACCGCCACGGCTTCGGCGGTGCGCCGGTTGTCGCCGGTCAGCATGACGATGCGCACGCCCGCCGTGCGGAGCTGCTTCAGCGCCTCCGGCGTCGTGTCCTTCACCGGATCGCTGACGGCCAGCAGGCCCTCGGCCCGGCCGTCGACCGCCAGCAGCACGACCGTGGCGCCGCTTTCGCGCAAGCCGCCGGCCGTCTCTTCGGCTACCGCCACGTCGATGCCGCTCTCGCGCAGGAACGCCGCGTTGCCGAGCAACAGGTGTTTGCCGTCGACCGTGCCGGACACGCCCTTGCCGGCCGGCGAGGCGAAACCGTCGACCTTGGCGGTCGCGATGCTGCGGTCGCGTGCGCCGGCCAGGATCGCGGTCGCGATGGGATGCTCGCTGCCGCGCTCGAGGCTTGCGGCCAGTCGCAGCACCTCGTCCTCGGCCAGCGCGCCGAGCGGCTGCACCGCGGTCAGCGCCGGCTTGCCGACGGTGAGAGTGCCGGTCTTGTCGACCACCAGGGTGTCGACCTTCTCCAGCCGCTCCAGCGCCTCGGCATTACGGACGAGGATGCCGGCCGCGGCGCCGCGGCCGACGCCGACCATGATCGACATCGGCGTGGCGAGCCCCAGCGCGCAGGGGCAGGCAATGATCAGCACCGACACCGCCGCGACCAGCGCGTAGGAGAAGGCGGGCGAGGGCCCCCAGACCAGCCAGGCGACGAAGGCCAGCAGGGCGACGGCGATGACGGCCGGCACGAACCAGCCTGCGACCGTGTCGGCCAGCCGCTGGATCGGCGCGCGACTGCGCTGCGCCTCGGCCACCATTTTCACGATGCGCGACAGCATGGTGTCGCTGCCGACAAGCTCGGCCTTCATGACGAAGGTGCCGCTCGCATTCACCGTGCCGCCGATCACCTTGGCGCCAATGCTCTTCGACACCGGCATGGGCTCGCCGGTGATGGTGGACTCGTCGACCGAGCCGTTGCCTTCGTTGACCGTGCCGTCGACCGGCACTTTCTCGCCCGGCCGCACGCGCAAGTGGTCGCCGACCGCGATCTGGTCGAGCGCGACCTCTTCGTCGTTGCCGTCGGCACCGACGCGCAGGGCGGTGCGCGGGGCGAGGCCCAGCAGCGCCTTGATCGCTCCGCCCGTCGCGTCGCGGGCGCGCAGCTCCAGCACCTGGCCGACGAGCACGAGGACCACGATCACCGCGGCTGGCTCGAAGTAGACCGCCACCGAGCCGTCGGCGCCGCGCAAGCCGGAGGGGAAGAGGCTGGGCGCGACGGTCGCCACGACGCTGTAGGCCCAGGCGACGCCGGTGCCGAGGGCGATCAGGGTGAACATGTTGAGGTTGCCGGTGCGGACGGACTGCCTGCCGCGCTCGAAGAACGGCCAGCCCGCCCACAACACGACAGGCGTCGCGAGCACCAGCAGCAGCCACGGAATCGCGGCGATGGGGATGAAGGCGTGCAGGCCCAGGAAATGCGATCCCATGTCGAGGGCCACGACCGGCACCGCGAGCGCGCCGCCGATCCACAGCCGGCGCTTCATGTCGATCAGCTCGTGATTCGGCCCGTCGTCGAGCGAGATCTCGGCGGGCTCAAGCGCCATGCCGCAGATCGGGCAGCTTCCGGGACCGACCTGGCGGATCTCCGGATGCATGGGGCAGGTGAAGATCGTGCCGGGGGCAACGGGTGCCGCGGGCGTCGCTTGCTCGGGCTTCAGGTAGCGCTCGGGGTCGGCCGTGAACTTCTGCAGGCACTTCGGATTGCAGAAATAGTAGGTGTGGCCCTCGTGCACGGCGGTGTGCCTGGCTGTCGCGACCTTCACCTTCATGCCGCAGACCGGATCCGTCGCGATGTCATCAGGGGCGGCGTGATGGTGGTGATGGGCGTGCCCGCCCGCGCAACAGTCCTTGCTCATGGCTTGCTATTTATACCCTACGGGGGTATGGTTCAAGGTATGGACGAGAAATTGAAGAAATCCCAGCTCGCGCGCCTCAGCCGCATCGAAGGCCAGGTGCGCGGCGTGGCGCGCATGATCGAGGAGGAGCGCTACTGCATCGATGTGCTGACGCAGATCCGCGCGGTGCGTGCCGCCCTCGACAAGGTCGAGCAGGAGACGCTGGGCGACCATCTGCAGCACTGCGTTGCGCATGCCTTTCACGCCGGCTCCGAGAAGGACCGGCAGATCAAGATCGACGAGATCCTCGAAGTCCTCGACAGCCGGCGCCGCTGACGTGACCTTTCACCGCCCTTGATTGACAACCATCCAGCCGCTGCTCTTCTATAACGCCATGACCGTCACCCGTTCCTTGAGGAAGCTCGCGCAGGCATGTTTGCTTGCGCTTGCGGCATGGGTGCTCACGGTAGGAGTCGCATCGGCCCACGGCGGTCATGGCTCGCAGGTGCCGGTGCAGACGGTCTCGCCGCTGCCGCCGTCCTATCACGACGATGGGGCGACGACGTTCGACCTGCCGGAGGAGATTGCGGCGTCGGCCGAGCACGGTGGGAGCTCCTGCCCGTCCGGTACACCCGCGACCCATTCTGCAAGCTGCTGCACGATTGCGTGCCATGCAGCGATGGCTGTCCCGCCCATCGACGCCTGGGCCGGGCCCAGGGCAGCGTCGCCGCTTCTCGTCGGGCTGAGCGATTTGCTCGAGGGGCGCTGCGGCGACCGTTCGGAACGTCCTCCCAGACTTGCCTGACCGCGTTCGCGCCATAGGCGCGTGTCCGGTCGTGAGCCCGTAGCAGGCTCGACAGTTCCAGACACCTGACTTGCGCGAACGCCAAGAGCTCGCCGCCGCCCGGCCGCGAGGCTCGTTCCGTCGCATTCACGTCAAATCCGTTTGGGTCGTTGCCATGAAACTCCTGGTTCCATCCATGCTCGCGCTTGGAGTGGCCGCCTGCGCCGCGCCGCCATTGCCCGAGCTGTCGCCCACAGATGCCTCCAGCCCCGAGGCACCCACTGTCGCCGCGCCCTACCACCCGGTGATGTCGGGTACGGCGCCCCATGTGCCTGTCGGGCTGAAGCCCTGGCGGGAACTCAACGATCGCGTTGCCCCGGGCGCGGGGCGGTCGCCATGAACGCCATCGCCAGAACGGCCGCAGTCGCCCTAGTCGGCCTGCTGGCGGCGGGCTGCGCCAAGTTCACCGACGACGGTGGCATGGCGCCGGTCACCGACGGCATCCGCAAGGAAATCGGCCGCGACGCCGTCAAGCTCTCCTCGCCGGAAGACCTGCGTCGCGCCCGCGAGCGCGTGCAAGCACTGCTCGCCGAACCGCTGTCCGAGGAGTCGGCCGTCCAGGTCGCGCTCTTGAACAATCGCGGACTTCAGGCGGCCTACAACGACCTCGGCATCTCCGAGGCGGAGTACGTCCAGGCGAGCCTTCCGCCGAATCCCGCGATCACCGTCGGTCGCACCTTCGGCACGGGCGGCTTCGTGGAGTTCGGCTTCCAGCTCGTCGGCAATCTGCTGGCCTTTGCGACCCTGCCGAGGAAGACTGAGATCGCCAAGCGTGAGTTCGAGGAAGCACGCTACCGTGCGGTCGCGACGACGCTCAGCCTGACCGTCGACGTGCGTCGAGCCTATATCAAGGCGATCGCTGCCCAGCAGCGGTTGGCGTTGCTGGAGCAGGCGCGCCAGACCGCCGACGCGTCGGCGCAGATGATGAAGCAGCTCGGCGAGACGGGCGCGGCCAACAAGCTCGATCAGGCGCGCGTCAGCGCCTTCTATGCCGATCTCAGCGCCCAGGTCGCGCAGGCGCGGCTGAGCGTCGCCGGCTCGCGCGAGGCCCTGAACCGCATGCTCGGTCTCTGGGGAAACGACCTCGCCTACAAGCTGCCGGCGCGCCTGCCGGCCCTGCCGGCCGCCGCCGATGCCCTGGCCGATGTGGAGGTCGAGGCGATGAAGCGTCGCGTCGACCTGATCATCCTGCGCTACGAGATCGCGACGCTCGCGAAGTCGGCGAGTTTCGTGAATGCCACGCGCTACCTGTCGTTCCTCGAGCTCGGTCTCGGCTATCGCAACGAGGTCGAGACCAACGACGCCGGGGAGCAGACCTCGAAGAACCGGTACGGGCTCGAGCTCGGCATCGTGATCCCGATCTTCGACACCG
Organism: Reyranella sp.; assembly: GCA_004296815.1. GTDB lineage: Bacteria > Pseudomonadota > Alphaproteobacteria > Reyranellales > Reyranellaceae > Reyranella. The sequence continues at coordinate 5,974 of SCVT01000330.1, forward strand.
GCGAAGCTCGTGTCGTCACCGCTCGTGAGATCTACATGCGGGCGATCAACAGGCTCGTCGAGCGGTCCGTGAACGCCCGCTCGGAAGCGCGTCTCGCCTACACGACCTACCGCGCGACCTACGATATCGCGCGGTTCTACCAGTCGCGGATCTTGCCGCTGCGGCGGCAGATCTCGGCGGAGGTTCTGCTTCGCTACAACGGCATGCTCGTCGACGTCTTCGAGGTTCTGATCGAGGAGCGCGAGCGGATCACGGCGAACATCGCCTCGCTCGACGCCCTGCGCGACTACCACCTGGCCGTTGCCGACATGCAGGCCGCGCTGATCGTGGGCGGCACCGTTCCGCCGTCGGGCGTCATCAACACCACCCCGCCACCCGAAACCATCCCTCTCGGGCTCTAGGACAGGAGAACGACATGAGCATTTCCCGACGTGACCTGGTCGGAGCCTCCGGTCTCGCACTCCTCGGCGCTGCCGCCGTCAGCGGTCGCGTCCAGGCACAGTCGATTCCGGAAGCGCCGACCACCACGACCAACACGATGCAGCCACCGCTCTACCCGACGAGCGGGCCCGACTATCAGCCCGTCGTGACATTGAACGGCTGGACATTGCCGTGGCGGCAGAATGGCGACTGGAAGGAATTCCATCTCGTTGCCGAGCCGGTCGAGCGCGAAATGGCCCCTGGCATGACGGCGCGCCTGTGGGGCTACAACGGCCAGAGCCCCGGGCCGACCATCGAAGCCGTCGAAGGCGACAAGGTCCGCATCTTCGTCACCAACCGCCTGCCTGAGCACACGACAGTCCATTGGCATGGTCAGCTCCTGCCCAATGGCATGGACGGCGTCGGCGGCCTCAACCAGCCGCATATCAAGCCCGGCCAGACCTTCGTCTACGAGTACCAGCTCAAGAAGAGCGGCACTTTCATGTATCACCCCCATGCTGACGAGATGGTGCAGATGGCGATGGGCATGATGGGCTTCTTCGTCGTCCATCCGCGCGATCCCAAGCTGCATCGCGTCGACCGCGACTTCGTCTTCCTTCTCGCGTCGTACGACATCGACCCCGGCAACTACGTACCAAAGGTCGCGGAGATGACTGCCTTCAACATGTGGACCTGGAACAGCCGCGTGTTCCCGGGAATCGACCCGCTGGTCGTGGCGAAGGGCGACAAGGTTCGGGTGCGGGTCGGTAATCTCACCATGACCAACCATCCGATCCACATGCACGGCTACGACTTCGAGGTGACCTGCACGGATGGTGGCTGGGTGCGGCCCGAGGCGCGCTGGCCCGAGGTCACGATCGACATCCCGGTGGGCGCCATGCGCGCCTACGAGTTCGATGCGATCTATCCCGGCGACTGGGCGATCCACTGCCACAAGTCGCACCACACGATGAACGCGATGGGCCACGACCTCCGCACCTTCATCGGCGTCGACAAGAAGCAGTTCGCCAAGCAGATGAAGCGCCTGGTGCCCGACTACATGCCGATGGGCAGTGCCGGCATGGCGGACATGGGCGAGATGGAGATGCAGCTCCCCGAGAACACGCTGCCGATGATGACCGGCTTCGCGCAGTTCGGCGCCGTCGAGATGGGCGGCATGTTCTCGGTCGTGAAGGTGCGCGAGGGGTTGGCTTCCGGGGACTACAAGGATCCCGGCTGGTACCAGAACCCGCCCGGCACCGTGGCCTGGGAGTGGAAGGGGCCGAAGCCCGAGGCCACCCGCGCTGCCGCACCCACGCCGGCGGTGAAGCCCGGCAGCGCGCCGGCGCGCGTCGTCAAGCCGTCGCCGCACGGCTCGCACAAATAGTTCAACCAAGGAGGCAATCGTGAAAGCCAGAACGCTACTCGCTGCGTCAATCGCCGCCGTGCTGCTTACCGGCGCGGCCATCGCCGCCCCCGGACACAAGCCGGGTGAAGGCCACTCGCATGCCGACGAGACCGCCTACGGCAAGCCGGGCGACCCGAAGAAGCCCGCGCGCATCGTCCAGATCGTCTTCCGCGAGGAGGACGGGAAGATGCTGTTCCTGCCCGACAGGCTGAAGTTCCGAAAGGGCGAGCAGGTCCGCTTCCAGCTCCGCAACAACGGCGCCATCGACCACGAGTTCGTCGTCGGCACTGTCGAGGAGAACCTGAAGCACATGAAGGACATGGAGAAGAATCCGGACATGGAGCACGACGACCCGAATGCCAAACGGCTGAAGCCCAAGGCGACAGGCGAGATCCTCTGGCAGTTCACCAAGGCCGGCACCTTCGACTTCTCCTGCCTGATTCCCGGTCATCGCCAGGCCGGCATGTTCGGCACGATCGTCGTCGAGTGATCAACGCATCAGAAGGAGCATCGAATGTTCAAGAAGATCGCTGCGGCCGCGCTGGCCGCGTTCCTGCTGTCCGTTCCGGCTTGGGCCGACGGCAACATGGTGAAGGCCGAGGTCGTCAAGGTCGACAAGCCGGCCGGCAAGATCACGCTGAAGCACGGTCCCATCAAGAATCTCGACATGGATGCCATGACGATGGTGTTCCGTGTCGCCGACCCGACCATGCTTGACAGGCTGAAGGCCGGCGACCGGATCGAGATCGAGGCCGATCGCGTCAACGGCGCCATCACGGTCACCAGGATCGGCAAGGGCCATTGAAAAGTGCGAGCGTAGTGGCGGTCGCTGCTGCGGCCGCCGTGTTGTCGGGATCGCCGGCTGCGGCCGAGGATCGTGAGCTGCAGTCGATCCTCGACAAGCAGGCCTGCGTTGCCGAACGGATCGGTCGGACGGAGCTCTCGTCGACGGTCGTCGCCTACGAGGTGACCTGCAGAGGATCGGGTCGCGTGCTCACCATCGTGTGCGTCGACACCGACTGCCGCCGGCAGCCAAGGCCGCGCGACGACGAGGAGAAGTAGGGCGGTGACGACAGGAAGGAATCTCGCGGTCGCAGCGGCGGCTCTCGCCGCTGCGATGTCAGCCGCAGGTGCCGCATACTACTTTTCGGCCAAGTCGCCGCCGCTGATCGATCCGACGGACCGGCGGCAAGTGGTACTCGGCGAGCGGCTCTACGCGTCGACATGCGCGAGCTGCCATGGCGCTTCGCTCGAGGGGCAGCCGGACTGGCGACGGCGCCTTCCGAACGGTCGTCTGCCGGCGCCGCCGCATGACGCATCTGGCCACACATGGCATCATTCCGACGCGGATCTGATCCGTGTCACGAAGCTCGGACCTGCGGCCTACCCCGCAGGCCACCAGACCGACATGCCGGCCTTCGAGGGCGCATTGTCCGACAGCGAGATTGCCGCGGTTCTCGCCTTCATCATGAGCAAATGGCCCGAGGAAATCCGGGCAAGGCAGGCCCGTAGCAACTTCGCGACGCCGAGATAGACGATCTGAGGCGAACGAAGGAGATGGAAAAGACCCCCGACATGAAGCACGCTGGAATGACGATGCTCGCTCGCCTCGCCTCCTGCCTCGCCTTGATTGCGACGATGCTTTGGGTCGCCATCCCGGCCGTCGTCGTGGCCGCGGCGAGCCCGGCGCAGGTCGAAGGCGAAGCTTGCCCGTGCTGTGACGGACCGGCGGCGTTGACCAGCGTAGTCGCATGCCCGGGCTGTCAGGCCGCTCCCTCGGGAGCTGCGCTGCCAATCCGGCATTCCGTCGTGACCGCGGCCTGGTTGGGCGGCGTGAACGTCACAGGGACTGGCATCGAGCCGATGCCCGCCGAGCCGCCTCCGCGCGCACCGATCTCCGTGAACTGAATCTTTTCCAACCAACGGAGATAACGATGTTGCGTACCATTCTCTCCACGCTTGCCCTCCTGTTTGCGTTCGGAGGTGCGGCCTACGCGGCACAGCCTTGCTGTGACGGCGGGGCGTGTTGCGAGGAACAGATGACCTGCTGCGACGAGTAGCAGGAATTCGGGCGCCCGCTCCCAACCGGGAGCGGGCGTTTCGATCACTGCGGCTCGATCTTGGCGATCTTCACGTACTCGCCCCACTTCGCGCGCTCCTCGCGATCCTGCGCAGCGCATTGCTCTAGCGTGAGCGGACGGGAGCGCAGCGCGAACTCGTTGGCCAGTCGCTCCTTGATCTCGGGCGAGACGAGGGCCTCGTTGATCAGCGTGTTCAGCCGCTCCTGTATCGGCCGCGGCGTCGCCTTCGGCACCGCGATGGCCAGGAAGCCCGAGGTCACGAAGCCCGGGAAGGTCTCGGCGAGTGCCGGCACGTCGGGATAGAGCGGGCTGCGCTCGGGCAGCGAGATGGCGAGCGGCCGTGCCTTGTTGTTCACGACCTGGCCGCGCGCGGCGGTGAGGTCGACGAACATGAAGTTGATGGCGCCAGCGTAGAGGTCGTTCCAGGCGTTGCCGATCGCCTTGTAGCCGACACCCTGCCACTGCACGCCGGCCTTCTCGCCCAGCACCTCGGCCGGCACCTGGGAGCTCGCGTTGAAGTAGCCGAAGTTGAGCTTGCCGGGCTTGGCCTTGGCGTCGGCCAGCAGGTCGGCCAGCGTCTTGTAGGGGCTGTCGGCCGGCACGACGAGGAAGGTGCCGGAGGAGCCGATGATGCCGACGACAGTGAAGTCCTTCTCCGGGTCGTAGCCCGGGTTCTTGTACATGTGGACGTTGGCGGCGTTGGTCGAGGTCGTCGCCAGCATCAGCGTGTAGCCATCGGCAGGCGCGCTCTTCACGGCCAATGCGCCGACGATGCCGTTGGCGCCCGGCTTGTTCTCGACCACGAAGGGCTGGCCGGTCTTGTCTTCGATGTACTTGCCGACGAGGCGGGCGGTGATGTCGCCCGAACCTCCCGGCGCGAACGGCACGATGATGCGGATCGTCTTGGTCGGGAAGGCTTCCTGGGCGGCTGCCGGCCAAGCGGCGAACGGCCCGGCGAGCAGGGGAAGGGCGAACAGGCTGCGGCGAGGCAGCGACATGCGAAACGGCTTCATGGCGGCGAAGTCTAGCGCATGTGCGGCGCATGGACAGCGCGCCGCCTGCAGCCCTACCTTGCGCGCATGGCACAGTCAGGTCGTCCGCCGCTCGACGGCATCCGCATCGTCGATTTCTCCCGCGTGATCGCGGGTCCCATGTGCACCCAGATGCTCTCCGACATGGGCGCCGAGGTGATCAAGATCGAGAATCCCGATGGCGGTGACGACACCCGCAAGGGCGCCGGTCCTCGCGTCGGTGGTCCGCAGGGCGAGAGCCACTTCTTCATGGCCTTCAACAGGGGC
>SCVT01000331.1 GCA_004296815.1 Reyranella sp.
GCATCCTCGCGGGCCATCTGTTCGAGGGGAAGCAGATCGAGGAGTGGGCCTATGCCCGAGACCCCGACTCGATCGTGTGGTGCGTGCGCTCCGATGGCGTGATGCTGGGCTTCACCTACCTCAAGGAGCACGACGTCTACGCCTGGTCGCGCCACGTCACCGACGGCGCGGTGGAAAGCGTGTGCGCCATCCAGGAGAGGAATGAGACGTCCCTGTATCTCCTCGTGCGCCGCACCGTTCAGGGCCAGACGGTGCGCCACGTCGAGCGCATGGCGTCGCGCCAGTTCGTCGACGTCCACGCGGCATGGTGCGTCGACTCCGGCGTCCGCTACGACGGCTGGAACGTCGATCCGTCTCGCACCCTTGCGATGACCGGAGCGAGCTGGCAGGCGGGCGCCACCGTGACGCTGACCGCTGCCGGCCATACGCCGTTCGGTGCCGGCAGCGCAGGCCGCAAGTACATCCTGCGCAACGGTGCGTTCCAGGCCACGGTGACCGTCGTTGCGGTCACGAACGCCCAGCTTGCGTCCGCCACGCTCGACGCGGCCGCGGCCGAGCCGCTGCGCGGCATCGCGCTGCCCGACTGGGCATCGGCAACGTCGATGCTGCAAGGCCTGTGGCATCTCGAAGGTCGTCACGTGGCCGTCGTCGCCGACGGTTCCGTCCAGCCGGAGGCGATCGTGACCAAAGGGCGGGTGACGATCCCGCGCGCCGCCGGCCGGATCCTCGCCGGCTTGCCCTACGTTTGCGACCTTGAGACGCTCGATCTCGAGAGCGGACCACCGACATTGCAAGGGCGATCCAAGCGGGTGCAGGAGGTCGTTCTTCGTGTTCGCCATGCCCGCGGCCTCAGCGTCGGTCCCGACGCCGGCCGGCTGGTCGAAATCAAGGAACGCCTCGCCGAACCGCAAGGTGCGCCGACGGCATTGGCGACAGGCGACGAGCGCGTGCTCCTCGATCCGTCGTGGAATGCCAATGGCCGTGTCTTCGTGCGCCAGGCGTTTCCGTTGCCCGCGACAATCGTCGCCGTCATCCCGCGCTTGGAGGCGGGCGAGTGAGCGGAATCGAGATCGCAGTCGCCCGCCCGGCGGACATCGAAGCGCTCGCATCGAACCTGCGGCCTCACGACGTCGCCGAAATTCGTGCGGCGTCCGGCCTTACACCGGAGGCCGGGCTGCGGAGATCCTTCGCTTTCAGTACCCATGTCTGGGCCGCGCGGCAGGATGGGGATGACGTCGTTGCGGTTTGGGGCGTGGGTCCCCTGTCGCTGACGGCGGGCAAGGGCTGCCCCTGGCTACTGGCCTCGCCGGCCTTCGACCGCTTGGGCCGGCAGATCGTCGGACTGTCGCGGCCGCTGCTCGGCCACGTGAGGGTGGCCTATCCCCACCTCGAGAACCGTGTCGATGCACGCAATCGCCGCGCTGTGCGCTGGCTCGGCTGGCTGGGCTTCGTTGTCGAGCCTCCCGCCCCGTGGGGTGTCGAGGGTCGTCCCTTTCATCGGTTCTGGTTGTAGGTCCTCAGGAGAAAGTCATGTCTCTGTCCACGACGACCAACAAGGTCATCTACTCAGGCAACGGGGCCACCACGGCGTGGCCCTTCTCGTTTCCCGTCCTGGATGCCGACCATCTCGGCGTCATTTTCACCGACGCCACAGGTGCAGAAACCGCCGTCGCGGCGAGCGCCTATGCGGTCACCGGCATTGGTGCGCCCGCAGGTGGCAGCGTGACCTATCCACTGGGCGGTACGCCGATTCCTTCGAACACGAAGCTCACCCTGGTTCGGACCGTGCCCTA
>SCVT01000332.1 GCA_004296815.1 Reyranella sp.
TGCCTTCTCACGAACCGGGAGCTCGGCCTCGGGCAGCGCGCGGGCGCGCTCCACAGCTTCCATCAGCTCGCGACCTTGCCAGCCTTCCGCGAAGCCGCGGCCGAGGCCGCGCGTCATCGCGAGCTCCTCGATCGACTTCGGCGCATGGCTCGCGATCTCGAGAAGCTGCTCGTCGCGCAGCAGACGCTGACGCGGAATGTCGATGCGCTGCGCGGTGCGCTCACGCCACGCCGCGACCTCCTTGAGGATCGCCAGCAGGCGCGGCGAGGCGCCGCGGGGTTTCAGCCGCCGCCAAGCCTGCTCGGGATCGGCGCGATAGGTGCCGGGATCGTTCAGCACCGCCATCTCCTCGGCGATCCAGGAGAAGCGGCCGGTCTTGTCGAGCTGGCGCTTCAGCTTCTCGTAGACGACGCGCAGGTGAGTGACGTCCGAAAGCGCATAGGTGATCTGGCGCTCGCTGAGCGGCCGGCGGCTCCAGTCGGTGAAGCGGCTCGATTTGTCGATCTTGGCCTTGGCGAGCCGCGTGGCCAGCGACTCGTAGGAAGCCGCCTCGCCATGGCCGCACACCATCGCCGCAACCTGTGTGTCGAACAGCGGGCCGGGCACCTTGTTGAGGCGCAGGTAGAAGATTTCGAGGTCCTGGCGGGCGGCGTGGAAGACCTTCAGGACCTTGGGGTTGCACATCAGTTCGTCGAGCGGGGCGAGGTCTATGCCTTCGGCGAGCGCGTCGATCGCGGCCGCATCCTCGGGGCCGGCGACCTGGGCCAGGCAGAGCTTGGGCCAATAGGTCCGCTCACGCATGAACTCGGTGTCGACGGTTACGAACTCGGCATCGGCGAGCGGCTTGCAGAAAGCCGCCAGCTCCTCGGTCGTTGTGATGAGCTTCATTGGAGCGTTCTATAGCGGGCGGGACGGCACGGGGCAAAGGTCGCAGCCGCAAAGGGGCCATTCCCTTGACTTTGAAGGACTTTCCGTGCCTTTTGCCGGGCCTCGAAAACCCGGAAAATACGTGATGTCTTCAGTCTACCGAACCCATACGTGCGGCCAGTTGCGGCCGGAGCATGTCGGCCAGCAGGCCCGTCTGTCGGGCTGGGTCCAGCGCAAGCGCGACCACGGCAATCTGCTGTTCATCGACCTGCGCGATCACTATGGCGTGACCCAGGTGGTGGTGGACGCGGGCAGCCCGGTGTTCAAGACCGCCGAGGCGGTGCGCAACGAGAGCGTGATTACAGTGAGCGGCAAGGTGGTGGCCCGCGACGCCGCCACGGTGAACCCGCGGCTGGCGACCGGAGCGGTCGAGCTCGACGCCGCCGAAATGACCGTCCAGTCGATGGCCGATCCGCTGCCGATCCCGGTCTACCAGGAGAACGACACGACCCCGGAGGAGCTTCGGCTCAAGTACCGCTTCCTCGACCTGCGCAAGGACAAGCTGCACAAGAACATCGTGCTGCGCAGCCAGGTGATCTCGAGCCTGCGCCGCCGCATGATCGAGCAGGGCTTCATCGAGTTCCAGACGCCGATCCTGACGGCCGACAGCCCCGAGGGCGCGCGCTCCTACGTCGTGCCGAGCCGCCTGCATCCCGGCAAGTTCTACGCGCTGCCGCAGGCGCCGCAGATGTTCAAGCAGCTCCTTATGGTGTCGGGCTTCGACCGCTACTTCCAGATCGCGCCTTGCTTCCGCGACGAGGACGCGCGCGCCGACCGCGCGCCGGGCGAATTCTACCAGCTCGATTTCGAGATGAGCTTCGTCACGCAGGAAGACGTCTTTGCCGCCATCGAGCCGGTGCTGGGCGGCGTGTTCGGGGAGTTCGCCGCCTTCGGCCGCGAGAGCCCGCGCAAGGTGACGCCGTTCCCGTTCCCGCGCATTCCCTACGCCGAGGCCCTGCTGACCTACGGCACCGACAAGCCCGACCTGCGCAACCCACTGCGCATCGTCGATGCCGGCGAGGTCTTCGCCGGCTCCGACTTCAAGGTGTTTGCGGGCATCGT
>SCVT01000333.1 GCA_004296815.1 Reyranella sp.
GAGCATCGGGCCGAAGCCGCCCATCTGCCACATCAGCCACTGCAGGGCGTCGTAGCGCTTGGCGCCGTCGGCCGGCAGGAACTTCTTCGTCTTGTCGGCGAGGTAGATCAGGATCGCGCCCGATTCGAACAGGCTGTAGGCCTTGCCGCCCGGACCATCGGGATCGACGATCGCGGGAATGCGGTTGTTGGGGCTGATCTTCAGGAACTCGGGCTTGTGCTGCTCGCCCTTGGAGATGTCGACCTTGTGCACGCTGTAGGGCAGCCCGCATTCCTCGAGCATGATGGAAATCTTGCGGCCGTTCGGCGTGCCCCAGGTATGAAGCTCGATCATCTCGTCAGTCCCCGTTCATTGAACAAAATCGGTACTCAGGCCCAGCTGTCGTCGTTCATGCCGCCGCCGTCGTCAAGCGAGGCCGTGTCGTAATCCTCCTGCGCAGCCGGTTCCTCGTTGGCGGCTTGCTGCTGCTCGCCTGGCGGCATCAGTTCCGGCGGAGTCTGGGCGTTTCCCATCGCCGCCTGCTGCTGCGCGCCCCCGCCGAAGGGGTTGTTGCCCATCAGGTTGCGGATGCCCTCGAAGAGCAGAGCGCCGCCAGCGACACCCGCGGCGGTCGCCATCGCTGTTCTCAGGAAGCTGCCGCCGGCGGCCGGTTGTGGTGGCGAGACGGCGGCCTGCAGCGGCGAACGCGTCGAGGGAACGGACGCACGAGGCACCGCGGCGGGTTGCTGCGACTGCCCTCCCCAGGGGCCGATCTTGGGGGCGCTACCGAGGAAGCCGCCGCCCGCGGCAACAGGCGCGCCACCTGCCTTGGCCTCGAGCTCGGCGATGCGCTCCTGCGCCGCCTTCAGCGCCTGCTCCTGCACGAGCACGGTCTGCACGAGAAGATATGGCGCGGCCGGCTGGCGCGCGGCGAGATCCCTGATCAGCGCGTCGGCCTCGCCGTCGCGCGGCTGCGATTCGAACGGCTGCAGACGGCCGAACAATCCCGAAATGAGTTCGCGTTCCTGCGCTTGCATGACAAAGCCTCCCGCCCCCGCCACCTGCGGGGGCTCCGCCAACGTGGTTGCCCGTCGGCGGAGCGTCAAGGCATCTCGTCACGCCGACACGTTACATTCTGGTAAAGTCCATGTACCAGTTGGTCTCCCAGCTGTTGCCCTCGTCATCCGAAAAGGCCTGTTCCCAGCGTGCCGACGTCGGGGTGATGCGCGACCACAGGAAGCGCACGCGGATCGGCCGGCCCTCGAACGTATCGTCGCCGTAGAAAGTGCCGATGCCGTCGTCGAAGCGACCGGCCAATGGCGGGTCGATGCGGCCGGAATAGCGGCTGTCGAGCCAGTAGATCGACCAGCTTTCATTCTTGGGATCGTAGGTCCGCAGACTGACGCCGGCGTAGCGACCGGCCGGCAGATGGATGTCGTCGTCATCCATGTTGGCGAAGCCATCGAGGATCTTGCGCATCGAGCTGGTGCCGGCGAACTCGATCCATTCCGTGCAGCCGGCCAGGCGACGGCGCAGGTAGCGGTGATGGACGTTCCAGTTGCCGACGAGGAAGTCGAAAGCGTTCTGTTGCGACATGATCGGTCTCCGAGGTTCGAGAAGACCCGATGATGCACCGCCATACCTGACAGATTACGTCATGCTTTTCTGCTACCGTCTGGGATATGCGCGGCAGCCGCCTCCTCTCCATTCTGATGACCCTGCAGGCGCGCGGTCGCG
>SCVT01000334.1 GCA_004296815.1 Reyranella sp.
GGACAACGAGCCGCAATACAAGGAAGTGCTGAAGCAGTATCCAATTCCGGGAGTGTCCTGACATGCGCCTGAAAGATCGCGTCGCCATCGTCGTCGGGGCGGGCCAGAGCCCCGGCGAGGGCATGGGCAACGGCCGGGCGACCGCCCTCACCTTCGCCCGCGAGGGCGCCAAGGTGCTGTGCGTCGATCACAATCTCGCCTCGGCCCAGGAGACGGTCGAGATGATCGGCGCCAACCAGGGCACGGCGATGGCCTTCAAGGCCGACGTCACCAAGGAGGCCGAGATCAAGGCCATGGTGGCCGACGCGGCAACCCGCTGGGGCCGCATCGACATCCTGCACAACAACGTCGGTGTCTCGCTCTCCGGCGGCGACGCCGAGCTGCTGGAGATCACCGAGGAAGCCTTCGACCGCTGCGTGGCGATCAATCTCAAGAGCTGCATCCTGGCCGCCAAGCACGTGATCCCGATCATGCGCGCCCAGAAGAGCGGCGCCATCATCAACATCTCCTCGATGGCGGTGATCACCACCTACCCCTACGTCGCCTACAAGGCGACCAAGGCCGCGATGGTCTCCTTCACCGAGCAGCTCGCCTACCAGAACGCGGAGTACGGCATCCGCGCCAACGTCATCCTGCCCGGCCTGATGAACACGCCCATGGCAGTCGACACGCGGGCCCGCACCTTCAAGAAGACGCGCGCCGAGGTCGAGGCCGAGCGCGATTCCAAGGTGCCGCTGGGCAGGAAGATGGGCACCGGCTGGGACGTCGCCAACGCCGCATTGTTCCTCGCCTCCGACGAGGCGAGCTTCATCACCGGCGTGACGCTGCCGGTGGACGGCGGCGCGAGCGTGCGGCGGGGCTAGCGCCGAGAAGACCGCCCAGCACGTCGAGGAAGGCGCGCACCAGGCGCGCATTCTGGCGCTCGCGCAGATGCACGACGTGCGCGTAGGTGTAGATCTCGGCATCCGTCACGGCCACGGCGCGGATGCGTGGATCGGGAATGAACTCCGCCTCCGACACCACGCCGAGCCCGATGCCCTTGGCCACCGCCTCGCGGATCGACTCGCGGCTGCCGATCTCCATCACGACGCGCGGCCGCGTGTCGGCCTCGCGCATCGCCTGATCGAAGGCCCGCCGCGTGGTCGAACCCGCTTCGCGCACGATCAGGCGCTGGCCCTCCATCTCGCGCGCCCGGATCCCGCGGCGCCGGGCGAAGGGATGGTCGGAGGGGCAGAACACCACGACGCGATGACGCTGGTAGGGGATCGCCACCAGGCGTGGATCGGGATCGACATGGGCCAGCACCGCCACGTCGGTGCGGTAGTCGAGCAGGTCGCGCAACGTGTCGCGTGAGTTGCCGACTGTGACCGAGACATAGAGTTCGGGATGGCGCGCGTTGAACGCCGCCAGCATGTCGGTGACATGGTAGGGACCGACGGCGCCGACGCGCAGGTGGCCCGTCCTGAGGCCGCGCGTCTCGTTCAGGAAATCGCCGGCCTCCTTCTCGTCGGCGAACAGGCGGCGCGTGATCTCCAAAAGACCGCCGCCGGTCTCGGTGAGTTCGATGCGCCGGCCGCGCCGGACGAACAGCTCGACGCCGAACTCTCCCTCCAGCGACTTCACCTGGGTGGTGATGGTGGGCTGGCTGACGCCGAGCTCGCGCGCCGCAGCGGTGAAGCTCAGGCGCTGGGCCACGGCGTG
>SCVT01000335.1 GCA_004296815.1 Reyranella sp.
ATCCGGCCGGTGGTGGCCGACATGATCCTGAAGATCGGCTCGCCCAAGCTCCGCGTGCGCACCGGCGACGTGGGCGGCGGCTTCGGCATGAAGATCTTCGTGCACCCGGAGTATCCGATGGTCGTGTGGGCGAGCCGCGAGCTCAAGCGCACGGTGAAGTGGATCCCCGACCGCCAGGAAGCCTTCCAGTCCGACATCCAGGGCCGCGACCATGTCTCGATCGCCGAGATGGCCGTCGACAAGGACGGCAAGTTCGTGGGCGAGCGCATCACGACCTACGCCGCGCTCGGCGCCTACCTCAATCATTTCAGCGTGTTCATCCCGACGATGGCCGGCAGCTCGATGCTGAACGGTCTGTATTCGACGCCCGCGATCTACGTGAACGTGAAGGGCGTGATGACCAACACCGTGCCGACCGACGCCTATCGCGGCGCCGGCCGCCCCGAGGCATCGTACCTGATGGAGCGCTTCGTCGATCACATCGCGCGCGAGATCGGCAAGACGCCTGATGAAATCCGCGCCATCAACTTCATCAAGCCGGCGCAGATCCCCTACAAGACGGCGCTGGGCGACACCTACGACAGCGGCGACTTCGAGACGGTGATGCGCAAGGGCATGGAGAAGGCCGACTGGAAGGGCTTCGCCGCCCGGCGCGCCGAGTCCGCCAAGCGCGGCAAGTGGCGCGGCATCGGCATGGCCACCTACGTCGAGAAGTGCTCGGGCGGCTCGCCGGAGACCGCCAAGGCCGTGTTCAACGACAACGGCACGATCACGATCTTCACCGGTAATCAGACCAACGGTCAGGGCCACGAGACGGCCATCGCGCAGATCGCCTCGGCCCAGCTCGGCATCGACATGGAGACGATCCGGATCGTGCAGGGCGACAGCGACGTGGTGCCCGAGGGCATGACCGGCGGCAGCCGCACCATCGCGGTGAACGGTGCGGCGACCATGGGCGTCGCCGAGAAGATCATCGCCAAGGGCAAGCCGCTCGCGGCCAACATGCTCGAGGCCAGCGCCGCCGACATCGACTACACGGACGGCTCCTTCAAGATCGTCGGCACCGACCGCAGCGTCAGCCTGTTCGACGTCGCCAAGGCCAACAAGGGTGCGCTCGACGACTCCTTCACGCGCACGCCCGAGGCCGACACCTTCCCCAACGGCTGCCACATCTGCGAGCTCGAGATCGATCCCGACACCGGCACGCTCGAGATCCTGAACTACACGGTGATGGACGATTTCGGCCGTGCCCTGAACCCGCTCCTGCTGCAGGGCCAGATCCATGGCGGCGTCGGCCAGGGTGTCGGCCAGGCGCTGTCGGAGAAGACCGTCTACGACGCGGCCTCGGGCCAGCTCCTGAGCGGCAGCTTCATGGACTACGCCCTGCCGCGCGCCGACATCGTGCCGCACGTGACGTTCGACATGCACAACAGCCTCTGCAAGACCAACCCGCTCGGCGTGAAGGGCGCGGGCGAGGCCGGCGCCATCGGCGCGCCGCCGTCGGTGGTCAACGCCATCGTCGATGCGATCCACGCCCATACCGGCGTGAAGCATGTCGACATGCCGGTGACGGCGGCCAGCCTGTGGGCCGTGATCGAGGCGAATCGCGGGAAGAAAGCCGCCTAGCATGGCATCGGAGCGCAAGGACGTCGTCGACGCGATCGCCCAGTCGCTGAAGGCGATCGACGACGACTACACCGAGGAAATGCGCGAGCTGCGCACCCTCTACGAGGAGGCGCGCCGCGAAGCCGAGAAGGACGAGCCGAGCGACGTGAAGCTCAAGGCGCTCTTGCAGGACGCCAACGAGGCGGCACGCGCCTTCGCGACGCTGGATCCCCTCTGGCAGGCAGTGCAGCGCGTCTCGCGGCTGTTCGGCATCGGCTGACCCCATGAGCCTCGAGTTCCTGATCACCACGCTGATCATCGTCGCCTCGCCGGGCACCGGCGTGCTCTACACGCTGGCCGCCGGCCTCTCGCGCGGGCCCAAGGCCAGCGTGGTCGCGGCATTCGGCTGCACGCTCGGCATCGTGCCGCATCTCGCGGCGGCGATGCTGGGTCTCGCCGCCCTGCTGCATGCGAGCGCGCTCGCCTTCGATCTCTTCAAGTATGCCGGCGTCGCCTACCTGCTCTGGATGGCGTGGAGCGCCTGGCGCGAGCGCGGGCCGCTGGCGATCGCCGCCGATGGCGATGGTGGGCCACGTTCGGCACTGCAGGTCACGGTCCATGCCGTGCTGATCAACCTGCTGAACCCCAAGCTCTCGATCTTCTTCTTCGCCTTCCTGCCGCAGTTCGTGCAGGCCGACGATCCGCAGGCGCTCGGCCACATGCTGGGGCTGAGCGGCGTCTTCATGCTGATGACGTTTGTGGTGTTCGCGATCTACGGCCTGTTCGCGGCCTCGGTCAGGCACCAGGTCGTTTCGCGCCCTGCCATCGTAGTATGGATGCGGCGCACCTTCGCCGCCGCCTTCGTGGCGCTAGGCGCCAAGCTCGCGCTGGCGGAACGATAGCGCGCCGCCCGCGCCGGCACGGCGGCGCTCCAGCGTGCGACGGATGGTCTGCGTCAGCCGCTCGTCCACGAAGAAGGCACGCTCGCTGCGATAGCCCTCATAGCGTGCGACCTCGATCGCGCCGACCACGCGGGCGAGCTGGTCGGCGTCGAGCTTGCGCTCGAAGGCGCAATGGATGGCCGGCCCGCATTCGTCCTCAACAGTACGCACCGAATAGTGGCCCTGCGGCGCGAACGTGATGATGAGGTCGTGCAGGACGCGCGCCGTCTCCACGATGGGAGTCCCCCCATCGTCGGCCTGCCCCAGGACCAGGTAGGGGCTGATCCCCTCGAGGGTGGCGGTGTCGCTCATGACGGGTCAACGGTCTGATGGAAGCCGGAGTTCCCGGCACGTTCTGACGCAACCAATCCGCGGGCAGAGGCGTTGATTGGCCAACGAGGTCTGTCCGCGGATGTACCGGTGGATCTTGTTCAGGCCCGCCCGGCAATGCCGGCGCGGGCTTTTCGCGTTCTCCGGGCCTCAGGACGAGACGATCGCGCAGCTCACGCGATCGACGTAGATCTCGCCGCGCGGCCCGCCGGCCGAGAGGCCGACGCGGGTGCCGCCCTGCACGTCCGGCAGGACGACCCGCATCTCTTCCACGACCTTGTCATGGTTCAAGAAGCGACACGACAGGACCGGCCGGCGGATCTCGGCGCTGTTGTTGGTGAGCTGCAGGCTCACCTCCCAGCGATCGCCCGGGATCACGCGCAGCGCCGCCTCGCCGATCTCGACCAGCGGCGTCGATG
>SCVT01000336.1 GCA_004296815.1 Reyranella sp.
TACGCGCGCCAGACGATCCTGGCCGAGGTCGGCCCGGCCGGCCAGGCCAGGCTCGCAGCCGCGCATGTGCTCGTGGTCGGCGCGGGCGGGCTCGGCTGCCCGGTGCTGCAGTATCTCGCGGGTGCGGGCGTCGGGCGGATCACCGTCGTCGATCACGATACGGTCGAAGTGACCAACCTCCATCGCCAGCCGCTCTACCGCATCTCCGATATCGGCCGGCGCAAGGTCGAGGCGGCGCGCGAAGCGCTACAGGGCTACAATCCGGAGGTCCGGCTCGATGCCGTGGCCGAACGGCTGACGCCGCAGAATGCGGCATCGCTCGTCGCGGCGTCCGATCTCGTTGTCGATGCCGCCGACAGCTTCGCCGTCACTTACATGCTGAGCGACGCCTGCTTCGCAGCGGCCAAGCCGCTGGTCAGCGCGTCCGTGATCGGGCTCACCGGCTATGCCGGTGCTTTCTGCGGCAGCGGCCCGAGCTACCGCGCGGTGTTCCCTGAAGTGTCGATCGACGGCGGCACCTGCGACACGGTGGGCGTGCTGGGCACTGCGGTGGCGGTGCTGGGCGGCCTGCAGGCGCACATCGCGCTGCATCTTCTGCTCGGCCTCGAACCGTCGCCGTTGGGCAAGGTCGTGACCTTCGACGCGAAGCGCCTGGCGTTCGGCGGCTTCGGCTTCGACGGCAGCCCCGAGCCTGACGAGGCGCTGCCGTTCATCGCTGCCGACGCGGTGCGGCCGGACGATATCGTGGTCGACCTGCGCGGCCTCGACGAGGCGCCGGTCTCGCCCTTCGCCGGTGCGCGACGGCTGATGGTCGATACGATCGACAAGCTGGAAAGGACGGACGGGCGGGTGGTGCTGGCCTGTCGCAGCGGCCAGCGCTCTCTGATGGCGGCCGATCGCCTGCGCGCGCGCGGCATGACGAACCTCGCGCTGGTGGCGCTGGGCTAGGGCTTCTTCTCCCAGCGCGCGGCGGCGGCATCGTCGCCTTCGTGCGCACCGACCCACTTCTCGCCGGCGGGAGTCTCCTCGAGCTTCCAGAACGGCGCCTTGGTCTTCAGCCAGTCGACCAGGAATTCGCAGGCCTCGAAGGCGGCCTCACGGTGCGGCGATCCGACGGCCACGAGAACGATGCGGTCGCCCGCTTCCATGCGGCCGTAGCGGTGCACGATCAACGTGGCCTCGAGCGGCCAGCGCCGGTTGGCCTCGGCCTCGATCTCCTGCAGGGCCGTCTCGGTCATGCCGGGATAGTGCTCGAGCGTCAGCGCATCCACGCGATCCCGATGATAGCCCTCGCGCACGTGCATCTCGCGCACCAGGCCCACGAACACCGCGAGCCCACCAATGCGCTTGTTGCCGTCGGTGAGCTTGCTGAGCTCCGCGCCGACGTCGAAGTCCGCTTCCTGGACGCGGACGCTCATCTCAGCCGCCCCATCTCAGCCACCCGTGAAGGGAGGGAAGAACGCGACCTCGCGCGCGCCGGCGAGCTTCACGTCGAAGGTCGCGGTGCGCTGATCGACGGCGGCGCCGAACGCGGCGCCTTCGGCCAGCGCCTCGGCATGGCCCGGGCTGCGGGCACGCAGCCAGACGACAAGATCGCCCACGGTGTCCACGTCGGCGGGCGGCGAGACCTCTTCCTCGGGCAGACCGACGGTGCGCTTCATCCAGGCGAAGTAGCGGACCTTCATTTTTCTTCCGCCATATGGCGCAGGCCGGTCCGCAGATAGTCCCAGCCGGTGATCAGGGTCAGCGCCGCGGCGATCCAGATCAGGACGAGACCCGCCTGGGTGACCCAGGGCGACGCGGCGTCGCCGACCAGCAGCGCGGCGATCGCCACCATCTGCACCGCGGTCTTCCACTTGGCGAGCGCGCTGACCGGCAGGCCGACCCGCAGCTCGGCCAGGAACTCGCGCAGGCCGGAGACCAGGATCTCGCGGGCGAGGATGATCAGGGCGGCCAGCACGTGGATGCCGCGCAGCGGGCCGAATTCGACCAGCATGACCAGCGCAGCGGCGACCAGCAGCTTGTCGGCGATCGGATCGAGGAAGCGGCCGAAGCGCGAGATCTGGTGGTAGCGGCGCGCGAAGTAACCGTCGAACCAGTCGGTGACGGCGGCGATCACGAACAGGATCATCGACAGCCACTGCGCCCAGCCGCGGTCGAGCCAGAAGCACGCGACGACCAGCGGGATCGCCACGATCCGCGACAGCGTCAGCATGTTGGGCAGGTTGAAGAGCATGGGCCCGACCTTAGCGACCGCCCCGGAAGTGGTCATGGATTTTCTGGGCGAGCGCGTCGGAGATTCCCTGCACGGACTTGATGTCCTCCAGCGTCGCCGCGCCCACCGCACGGGCACTGCCGAAATGGTTGAGGAGCGCACGCTTGCGGCCGGCGCCGATGCCCGGCACCTCGTCGAGCGCGGACCGCGTGATGTCGGCGGCGCGCCGCGTGCGGTGCGTGCCGATTGCGAAGCGGTGGGCCTCGTCGCGCAGGCGTTGTAGGAAATAGAGCACGGGATCGCGCGGCTCGAGCGAGAAGGGCGGCTTGCCGTGGACGAAGAAGCGCTCGCGGCCGGCGTCGCGGTCCGGCCCCTTGGCGATGCCGACCATGGCGATGTCGTCGAGGCCGAGCTCGACCATCACCTGACGCGCTGCCTCGAGCTGCCCCTGGCCGCCGTCGATCAGCACCAGGTCGGGCCAGTGCTCGTCGTCGCGGTCGGGGTTCTCCTTGAGAGCGCGGCCGAAGCGCCGGCTCATGACCTCGCGCATCATCGCGAAGTCGTCGCCGGCGGCACCCTCGCTCTTGATGTTGAACTTGCGATAGGCGTTCTTGTTGAAGCCGTCCGGGCCCGCGACGATCATCGCGCCGATCGGGGCGGTGCCCTGGATGTGGCTGTTGTCGTAGACTTCGATGCGCTCGGGCGGCGCATCGAGCGCGAAGATGCGCGCCACGCCTTCGAGGAGCTGGCGCTGCGTGCCGCGCTCGGCCATGCGGCGGGCCAGCGCCTCGCGCGCGTTGTTGACGGCCTGGTCGAGCGCGTCCTTCTGGTCGCCGCGCTTGGGCTGACGGATCTCGACCTTGTGGCCGGCGGAGAGCGCGAGCGCGGCCTCCATCAGCTCGCGCTCGGCGACCTCGTGGCTGGTCAGGATCAGCTTCGGCGCCTGTCGCGCCTCGTAGAACTGGCCGATGAAGGCCTCGAGCACCTGCGGCTCGTCGAGGTCCCTTCCGTGGCTCGGGAAGTAGGCGCGGTTGCCGAGATTCTGGCCGGCGCGCAGGAAGAACACCTGCACGCAGATCTGCCCGCCCTCGAGGTGGGCGGCGAAGATGTCGGCCTCGTCGATCGACGGCAGGCTGATCGACTGGTGCGACTGGATGTGCGCGAGCGCCCGGATGCGGTCACGCAGCACGGCGGCGCCCTCGAACTCGAGATTGGCCGAGGCTTGCTCCATGCGGACCGAGAGCTTCTGCTGGATCTCGCGATTGCGGCCGCCGAGGAAGCCGCGCACCTCGTCGACGATGGCGTCGTACTCGGGCTTCTCGATGCGGCCGACGCACGGCGCGGTGCAGCGCTTGATCTGGTACTGCAGGCAGGGCCGGGTGCGCGTCGAGAAGACGCCGTCGGAGCAGGAGCGCAGCGGGAAAGCGCGCTGCAGGGCGTAGAGCGTGCGGTTGACCGCGGTCGCCGAGGCGAAGGGGCCGAAATACTCGTTGCCGGCCTCGCGCGTGCCGCGATGCTTGGCGAGCTGCGGCCATTCGGTGTCGCGGCGGATGACGATGTAGGGAAACGACTTGTCGTCGCGCAGCAGCACGTTGAAGCGCGGCCGGAAGCGCTTGATCAGGTTGTTCTCGAGCAGCAGCGCCTCGGCTTCGCTGTCGGTGACCGAGAACTCCATGTTGGTGGTCGCCGAGACCATGCGCATCAGGCGCGTAGCGAGGCGCGTCGGCTGGGTGTAGGCGGCGACGCGGCTGCGCAGCGAGCGCGCCTTGCCGACGTACAGGACCTCGCCGTCGGCCGCGATCATGCGATAGACGCCCGGCTTGCGCGGCAGGGTGCGCACGAACTCGGCGATGATCCGCATGCCGTCGGCGAGCGAACCTTCGCTGGGAGTTACGAGATCGAGATCGGTCTCTTCGGTCACTGAACGGGTCGGTCCATCGGGCGCGCACAATGGGTCGGACGGGCCATGTGGGGAAGTCTGTGAAAAAGCCCTGCGCCCCTCAGGTGTTACGCCAACGTCACCGTGTTGACTCAATGTAGGGGCGGTGGCAGTCGCCTGCCACCGCCCTACTAAGCCGATGTTCCGATTGATCTTTCAGCCGTTTCGGCAAACTGCAGAAAAGGCTGGCGGAGCGAATTGTTCCCGGTTCAGTCCAATCGGCTGGCGCGCTTCGATGTGTGGATAAGTTGGGTGGCTTTACAGCACCGACAGCATCCGCCCGACCAGCGGGTGGCGCACGACGTCCTCCTGGGTGAGCCGGACGACCGCGACGTCGTCGAGGCCTTCGAGCTTGGTCCCGATGTTGGCGAGGCCCGACAATTCCGGCAGCAGGTCGGTCTGGTCGGGGTCGCCGGTCATCACCATGGTCGAGTGCCAGCCCAGCCGGGTCAGCAGCATCTTGAGCTGGCCGTAGGTGCAGTTCTGCGCCTCGTCGATCAGCACGAAGGCGTTGTTCAGCGTGCGGCCGCGCATGAAGGCGACCGGCGCGATCTCGATCGTGCCGTCATCGAGATGCTGGCGGAGCCGCTTGGGGCCCATCCGGTCGTTCAGCGCGTCCCAGAGCGGGCGCAGGTAGGGGTCGAGTTTCTCGCGCATGTCGCCGGGCAGGAAGCCCAGGTTCTCGCCGGCCTCGACGGCCGGCCGGGACAGCACGATCCGCGAGACCGTGCCGGCCTCGAGGGCTTCCACGGCGGCGCAGATGGCGAGGTAGGTCTTGCCGGTGCCGGCCGGGCCCAGCGCCACGGTCAGCGGTTTCGAGTCTATCGCCTCCATCAAGACCCGTTGGTTGTCGCTCCTCGGTCGGACTTTCTTGACGTAGCTCTGATCGCGATCGTTGGCCGGAGTGTTGTCGAAGACGAGATTGTGAATACGGGCGCTATCGATGGTGTGCAGCTTGGCGCGACGTGCGGCGCGTTTGGCCATATTCGTACTCCGGTGTCTTGGTCAGAGGAGCGGGACCGGTCGCCAGAAAACAAAAACGCCCCCGTGAACGGAGGCGTTGGCGATCGATGGTCAGGCTGAGAGTGAGGCTGACAGGGCACGCGGTGGGGATTCCACCGGTGATCCGCGTTCCGTCGGGGGACAAGGTCCTCGAACGGATAAACACCTCCTTCAGCTACCGAGGAAAGCGTACGCCCAATCCCCGGCTTCCACCACCACATTTATGGTCTGCCACTGAAAATTAACCCTAGGGAAAGGGTTTATTCACGAACGGGCGTGGGCCGGCCGCCCCGCCACCCAGGTCGCCTGCACGGCCCGGTCGTCGCCCAGGATCATCTGCACGAAGAGCTGCTCGGCGAAGTCGCGCGCCTCGTCCATGCGGAAGGCGATCAGCGGCGTCGAGCGCATGTCGAGCACGACGAGGTCGGCTTCCATGCCGACGGCGATGCTGCCGATCCTGTCCTCGAGATGCATCGCCGCCGCCGCGCCGCGCGTCGCGAGATACCAGGCGTGGCCGGCCGACAGCGACTGCCGGTTGAGCTGCGCCGCCTTGTAGGCCTCGTTCAAGGTCTGCAGGAAAGAGAACGAGGTGCCGGCGCCGAGATCGGTGCCGAGGCCGACCCGCACGGGACGCTTCGGATCGAGCGCGCGGCCGAGATCGAAGGCGCCGCTGCCCAGGAAGAAGTTCGAGGTCGGGCAATGCGAGATCGCGGCGTCGGCCTGGTGCAACCGGGTGAGCTCGTCGTCGCCCAGCCAGATGCCGTGGCCGAACACGGCGCGCCGTCCGCACAGGCCGTGATGGTCGTAGACGTCGAGATAGTGCCGGCGGTCGGGGAACAGCTCCTTGATCCAGGCGACCTCGTCGCGCGTCTCGGCGATGTGGGTCTGCATCAGGCAATCGGGATGTGTGCGCCACAGCGCGCCGGCGGCCGACAGTTGCTCGGGCGAACTCGTGCCGGCGAAGCGCGGCGTGATCGCATAGAGCAACCGTCCGCGGCCGTGCCACTTGGCGATCAGCGCGGCCGACTCGTCGTAGCCCGACTGCACGGTGTCGCGCAGCCCGTCGGGCGCGTTGCGGTCCATCAGCACCTTGCCGGCGGCGAGGCGCAGGCCCAGCGCCTCGGCTTCCTCGAACAGGA
>SCVT01000337.1 GCA_004296815.1 Reyranella sp.
GACGACATGGGCATCGCAAACGATACGATCGTCGTCTACACCAGCGACAACGGCCCGCACATGAACACCTGGCCGGACGGCGCCATGACGCCGTTCCGCAGCGAGAAGAACACCAACTGGGAAGGCGCCTTCCGCGTGCCCTGCCTGGTGCGCTGGCCGGGCAACATCCGGCCCGGAACCGTCAGCAACGAGATCATGAGCCACAACGACTGGGTACCGACGTTCTGCGCGATCGCCGGCGAGCCCGAGATCGTGGCCAAGTGCAAGGCGGGCTATACGGCCAACGGCATCGCCTACAAGGTGCATCTGGACGGCTACGACCAGTCGCAGTTCCTGCGCAACGTGAGCGGCAGCGCGGCCAACAACAACGGGACGAAGAGCGCGCGCAGCATGTTCTTCTATTCCGATGACGACGGCCTGCTCGTCTGCCTGCGCAAGGGCGACTACAAGTACGTGTTCTCCGAGCAGCGCAAGGAAGGCACGATGGGCGTTTGGGCCGAGCCCTTCACGACCCTTCGCCTGCAGAAGATCTTCAACCTGATGCAGGACCCGTTCGAGCGCGCCGACATCACGTCCAACACCTTCTGGGACTGGCAGCTCAACCACGTCCAGAGCATGTACGGCGTCATGGACGACGTCTTCCAGTTCGTGGAGACGTTCAAGGAGTTCCCGCCGCGCGCGTTCCCGCCGAGCTTCAACCCGGCGAACATCCTGGAAAGCGTGCTGAACGGCATCAAGGAGGACCGGCGCCTGAAGGGCCAGCTCGACGTCGAGCGCATCCGCCAGGGCGTCAACAAGCTGATCGAGCAGCAGCTCCAGGAACGACGCCGCTGACGTCCTAGAGGTCGAACTCGACGAACACCGGCCAGTGGTCGGAGGCCTGGATCCCGTGGCCGATCCAGGCCTTCTTCACCTTCGGCGCGAGGTCGTGCGTCACGAAGACGTGGTCGATGCGACCCTCGCGCGGAAAGGAATCGACGTCCTCGCTGTTGCCCGCGGCAGTCCAGGCGTCGGCGAGATGCAGGGTTGTGGCGAGCCGCCCGTATTGGGCGCTCACCTCGCCGCAGATCAGCGGATATTCCGGATGCGCCGGCGTGAAGTTGAAGTCGCCGGCCAGGATCGCCGGGCCCGGCACATCGGGCCGCCGTTCCTGGAACATGAAGGTGCCGCCGCCGGTGCTGTCCCAGGTCGAGCCGGTGCGCTCCGCGTTCAGCACCGTGTCCATCAGCGCGCGGACCTGCGGCAGGCGCTGCTGCGGGCCGACATGGCTGAGATGGACGCTGTGGACGCGCAGCGGGCCGAAGGGGGCCGCGACCGCGGCCTCGACGAAGCCGCGCTGCAGGTCGAAGCGGTCGACCAGGGCGGTCTTGGGCAGCAGGTGACCGCGTGCCCAGGCGATCGGCCAGCGCGAGATCACGGCGTTGCCGAACGAGCGGCGGCGATTGACGATCCGGCCGTCGGCACCGACCTCGCTGGCGTCGGATTCCATGGCGCCGTGATACCAATGGTAGCGATTGAGCCGCTGGGCGATCTCGGCCGTCTGGTCGGCGAATTCATTCTGCGGCCAGCCGGAGACGACCTCCTGGATGGAGACGATGTCGGCCTCGGCCAGCGCATCGGCGATGCGCGCCACGTCGTACTTCCCGTCGGCGCCGACGCCGTAGTGGATGTTGTAGGTGCAGAAGAGCATTAAAAGTCCCTACCTCAGCCTGCCGCTCACACCAATCGCGTCAGCATTGTCGTTGTCGCTTTCTCGGCCGCGCATTCAGCGAGCAGCGGCAGAAGCCTCGCCATGTGGGCTGCCTTGGAATGCGCCTCTACCGCCGCCTGATCGGTCCAGCGTTCCAGCAGGTAGTACAGGCTCGGCTGCTCGGCCTTGTACCACTGGTATCGCAGACAGCCCGGATCGTTCTCGGCCGTTTCCTGTTCCAGCTCCCGCAAGAGGCCCTCGGCTTTCGCTTCCAGGCCGGGCTTCACCCGGAGCGTGACGATCTTGTTAATCATCCAGGCCTCCCATCCTCGATGTGATGCCGACGTCGATAGCGCGTCACGAGGAACTGCGCGACCGCCACGAGAGAGAAGTATCCCAGCAGGCAGAGCAGCAGGAGGCCGACCTGCTTGATCGACGGATCGGCGAAGATCGCCATGAGGCGATCCCCCATCAGGCAGACCAGCAACAGGCCCGGCGTCATGCCGACGAACGTCCCGATCGCGAAGTCCCTGAGCCGGATGCCACTGGCGCCGAGCGCCAGGTTGACCAACGTGCCCGGTCCGACCGGGAAGACGCGGCAGGCGACGACGACCAGGATGCCCTGGCGGCGGATGCCGTCGAGCAGGCGGTGCCAGCGCGCGCCGAACAGGCGCCCAAGCGGCTCCTTGCCCACCTTGGCGCCGACGAAATAGACGGCGAAGGCACTGCTGAAGGCGCCAAGCGATGCATAGAGGAAGCCCCACCACGGGCCGTAAACCGCCGCCGTGGCGAGGATCATGATGTTGACCGGAAAGGCCACGAGCGCGCCCAGCATGAACGTCGCCAGGACGAGGACAGGCGCCCAGGGATGGCCCCGCGCCGTCGCCAGGACCCCCCGCAGGTCGTCCGGCGACACGAGTTCCGAGAGGCCGACAGTCGACCAGGCGATGGAGATCGCCAGAAGCCCCAGCAGGAGAGCGGCGGCGAACAGCAGGGCCTTGATCGGCATTATGGGCCGCACCTTACGGCAATCGGCCCGACGTGCCAGCGGCCGGCTGAAATCGCTTCCGGATTGGA
>SCVT01000338.1 GCA_004296815.1 Reyranella sp.
ACGACTGGGGCAACGTCGATCGCGCACTCAAGGACGCCTCGATCGCGCTGGGCTACGGCTGGTGCGAGGACCACAACGCGCCCGAGGGCACGGGCGCGTCGCCCTACGCGATCAACAGCCGCGCCGGGATGCGTGTCTCGACCAACGACGGCTATCTCGAGCCGGCACGCGGCCGGAAGAATCTCCAGATCGTCGGCAACGCGCTGGTCTCGTCCTTCAGCTTCGAAGGCAACCGCCCGCATGTCAGCGGCGTGCAGGTCGAGGTGGATGGCCGGCACTTCAGCCCGCGTGCCACGCGCGAGGTGCTGCTCTGTGCCGGCGCCATCCATTCGCCGGCGGTGTTGCAGCGTTCCGGCATCGGGCCCGCCGCGCTGCTGAAGTCGCTCGGTATCGGGGTGATGGCCGACTTGCCGGTGGGCGAGAACCTGCTCGACCATCCGATGATGCCGCTCTACCTGCACCTCAGGGACGAGGCACGGGTCGGCACGATGATGCATCGCCACACCAACTGCTGCCTGCGCTATTCGTCCGGCCTCGGCGGCGCGGGCGAGAACGACATGATCGTGATCGCAGGCAACCTCGTGTCGCTGGGTGGCGGCGACACGTCGAAGGGCCGTCTCGTCGTATCGGTCTACCAGGCGTTCAGCCAGGGCACGGTGCGCATCGTGGCGACCGATCCGAAGCGCGATCCGGCGATCGAGGAGCGCATGCTGTCGGACGAGCGCGATCTCGTGCGCATGCGCGACGGCGTGCGCCGCTTGCGCGAACTCGGCCGGCACGAGAGCGTCCGCGCCATCACCACGCGCGTGGAGTACGGCTCGACCGGCTGCTCGATCGAGGACGACCTGACGCCACGCGAGGTCGACGACTGGATGTTCGACGAATGCTCCGACGCCCAGCATGCCAGCGGCACCTGCCGCATGGGCGGGCACGACGAGAAGACATCGGTGGTGGATCCCGATTGCCGCGTGATCGGCGTCTCGGGGCTCCGCGTGATCGACGCCTCGGTGATGCCCGAGGTGGTGCGCGCCAACACGCACCTGTCGACGGTGATGATCGCGGAGAAGATGGCCGACCGATTGAAGGCCGGAGCTTAGCTCACTCTCCCGAGCGGACCTTCACGTAGGAGCCAGGCGCGTCCTCGATCGCGGGCAGGGCGCCTGCGCCGGGGACGCGGGCAGGGACCTTGGGGCCCGACAGCGCCGACAACCACTTGTCCCAGTCATGCCACCACGAGCCGGGGAACTCCTTGGCGCCGGCCTGCCATTCGGCGAGCGTCGGTGGGTTCTTCGCGGTTTCGTTCAGCCAGTGCTGGTACTTCTTGTTGCGGGGCGGATTGACGACGCCTGCGATGTGGCCGGAGCCCGCCAGCATGAAGCGCACCGGGCCGCTGAAGAGCTGTGTCGCCTTGTAGACCGAGCGCGACGGCGCGATGTGGTCTTCCTTGCCAGCCTGCACGTAGACCGGGATCGAGATCTTGCGCAGGTCGATCGGCACGTTGTCGATCACGATGCCGCCGGGCTGGGAGAGCAGGTTCTTCTGGTACATGTTGCGCAGGTAGTAGCTGTGCATCGCCGCCGGCATGCGCGTGGCATCGGCGTTCCAGTAGAGCAGATCGAAGGGGAAGGGATCCTTGCCCATCAGGTAGTTGTTCACGACGAACGACCAGATGAGGTCGTTGGCGCGCAGCATGTTGAAGGTCGTGGCCATCTCCGATCCCTCGAGATAGCCCTTCTTGCCCATCATCTCCTCGATGCTGGCGAGCTGGTCCTCGTCGATGAAGACGCCGAGCTCGCCGGCCTCGGTGAAGTCCACCTGGGCGGTGAAGAAGGTGCAGGCCGCGATCCGGTCGTCGTTGCGCGCCGCCATGTAGGCGAGGGTGGCCGCCATCAGCGTACCGCCGATGCAATAGCCGATCGCCGAGACCTTGCGCTGACCGGTTGCCTGCTCGATGGCGCCCAGCGCCGCGAGTGGGCCCTGCTTCATGTAGTCCTCGAACACCATCTTGGAGAGGCGCTCGTCGGGATTGACCCAGGAGATCACGAACACCGTGTAGCCCTGCTCGGTCGCCCACTTGATGAACGAATTCTCGGGCTTGAGGTCGAGGATGTAGAACTTGTTGATCCACGGCGGCACGATCAGCAACGGCATCTCGTGGACCTCTTCGGTCGACGGCGCGTACTGGATGAGCTGCATCACGTCGTTCTGGTAGACGACCTTGCCGGGCGAGGTGGCGACGTTACCGCCGACCTTGAAGGCATCCATGTCGGTCTGGCGGATCACCAGCTTGCCCTTGCCGCGCTCGAGGTCGGTCAGCAGGTTCTGCAAGCCCTTCAGCAGGTTCTCGCCCTTGGACTCGACGGTGGCCTTCACGACCTGCGGGTTGGTCATCGCGAAGTTCGAGGGCGACATCGCGTCGATGAACTGGCGCGTGTAGAAGTCGACCTTCTTGGCGGTCTTGTCGTCGACGCCCTCGACCTCCTTGACCGTGCCCTGCAGCCAACGCGCCGTGAGCAGGTAGGACTGCTTGAGATAGTCGAAGACGACCTCGTCCTTCCACGCCGGATCGTTGAAGCGCTTGTCGCCCTTGGCGGGCTCGGCGACAGGGTCGACCTTCTGGCCCATCATGCGCTGGGCGGTGACCTGCCACAGCTTCATGTACTGCTGCCAGAGCTCCATCTGCGCCTGCACGAGGCGATTGGGGTCGGCCAGCATCTTGGACGTGAGGTCCATGAAGGTCTGGGTGAGGTGCAGCGGATCGGTCGGTTGCTGGCCGTCGGCCTTGTAGCGTTCCGAGAAGTCCTGCAGGAGCTTCTGGCTGCGCGTGGCGATGTCCTTGAACGCCGTCTGGAGCTTTTCGGACTCCTCCGGCGAAAGGCCGGGAAGGGCCGTGGGGGCGGGCGTGTCCGACATGGGTTTCCCCTTCCGAATCATTGCCTTTGTGGCGTTTCTTGCGGTACCTTAGGCGCCCCGGTACCATACCTAGTATTTGCAGGCTCCGGATTGCCGCTTGCCTCCAATTCGTAGGCTGCGACAACTGACGGGTCAAATTTACCCTCGGCCTCCGCTACACAAAGCGGAACGTCGAGGATCAACAGGTGACGAAGATGCAGCGAGCACAGGACACGATCGGCCCGGAGACGGTCGGCAAAGGCCGCTGGCTCGGTTTGCTCGGCGTGTCCACGCTCGCGATCCTCGTCGGCTGCGACTGGATCGGCGGTGGCTCCGCGCCTGTCGGTCCGCCGCCGCGGCCGGGCGCCGATCGCCAAGTGACGCCGAGCGGCAGTATCCCCGCGCCGAGCAGCGGCCGGCAGTACGATGCCGGCATCTCCGCCGTAGACGAGACGCGCACCGCCACGCCGCAGATCGGTTCGATCGTGCAGGGCAAGGGTGGCCAGAAGGCGCAGAAGGAAGCGATCGAGAAGGAACAGGCCGAACGCGACCGCAAGGCGCGCGAGGAGCGCCAGGAGCGCGAGGCCGCCGAGAAGGAAGCCAAGGCGCGCGAGGCCGCCAACCCGCCTGCGCCGCGCGGTGCGCCACCACCCGACGCCGGAACGATCACATCAACGCCGCCCGTAGCCACACCTGTCCCGCCGCCTGCGCCGGTTTCGACGGCGCCCATCGCGCCACCACCGGGACCGTCGTCGTCGGCTGAGCCCGTTCAGCAGACCGTGTCGGTGCCTGCGACGCCGCCGGCTGCGCCCGTCGTGGCCGCGCGTCCGGCCGATCCCAACAGGGCCTTCGAGCCGCCGCCCGGATGGAACCCGCCGGGTCAGACCGCGGTCGTGACCTCCGCGACGCCGGCTGCCGCCACTCAGGCAGCCGTGGCGACGCCTGCCGTCTTCACGCCCGCCGTGGCGACCGCTGCCGAGCCGGCGCGCTCACCCGTCGTGCAGCCTGCCGTGGTGACCGCTGCCGAGCCGCCTCCGGCGCCCGTGGCCGTCGCTGCCGCGCCGGCTCGTCCGGCCAATCCCAATCGCGCGTTCGAGCCGCCGCCCGGCTGGACGCCGCCCGGCCAGGCCGCACCTGTCGTTACTCAGGCCGCTCCGGCTACGCCGACTCCGGCCACTCTGACTCAGGCCACTCCGACTCCGATCGTGCAGACGGCCGCAGTGGCGCCGCCACCGGCGCCCGCGCCAGCCCCGATGCCGGCACCTGTCGTCGTGGCCCCGACTCCTGCGCCAGAGCCAGCACCGATGCCGGTCGCGGCGGCGCCCGTTC
>SCVT01000339.1 GCA_004296815.1 Reyranella sp.
GGGTGAACGCCGCGCTCTCGCCCTTGATGTCGGGCGGGAGAGGCGAATAGGGCGAGCCCTGGCGCACGCCCGCGAGCACGCCCTGGTCGAACTCCGGGATGCCGCTCGAACGGACGACCGAGACGTCGAGCAGCCGGCCGTTGCGCGCGATGACGACCTTGACGACGGTGAGGCCCTCATTGGCCCTGGTGTTCGCCTGGTAGCGATAGCCCGAGAGCTTGCGCGCGACCTGCCAGAGATAATTGTCCGAGACGCGCGCACGGGCGTAGGTGTCAGCCGGATTGACGAACGGATGCTGCGACGGCGGCTCCGTCGTCTGAGGTGCAGACGGCGGCCGCCGCTGAGGTGCCGTCGTGAGCGGCGAGGGCCGAAGCTCGGGATTGGGAGCCTGCGGCGGCGGCACATGCGGGGTCGGCGCGGCCAGCGCCTGCTGCTGGTGCGGCTGCTGCTGCTGCTGCTGCTGCTGATGTTGCGGCTGCGGTGGCGGCGTGGGGCCGGGCTTCGCGAAGTCGGTCGGCGAGGGTGGCGGCGCCGGTGTCGGCGGTTGGGGCGCGGGTGTGGCCTGCTGCACCGGCGGGGTGGGCTGCAGCAGCGACGGCGGCGTCGGCGTCGCCTGCTCCATCGGCGGTGGCGGCGCGGGCGGCTCCTTGGAGGCCGCCGGGGGCAGCACCTGCGTGGGCCTGTCCGCGGTGATGTCGGCCGGCGGGCGCAGGCCGTCGATGGGCGGTGGCGGCGCCTGCATCGCCTGCTGCTGTGGAGGCGGCGGTGGCGGCGGTTCGGGCTCCGGCTTCGGAAGCGGCTCCAGCGTCACCTCGACCACTTCTTCGCCCGGCGTGAAATGGAAGCGGTCCTGCGACAGCCACCAGATCGCCAGCACGACCAGAATGTGCAGCAGAATCGCCAGCCCCAAGGCAGCTGGCGACATGTGGTCGGAACGATACGAAGAGGCGCTGATCGCGTGGGCCACGGGGTCTCTACAGGAGAAGCGGCGGGCTGGGCCGTACGCTCGCTCTAGGCAGGCACGGGCCGGGCCCGCTGGTTATAGAGCATCTTGCGGATGCGCGCCTGCTCTTCCGGCGGCAGCTTTTCGCGTTCGACCGAGAGGTCGGCGCCGACTGCCATGCCTTTCTGGACCGCCGGCCGGGCACCCAACTCCTCGAACCAGCGTTTGAAATGCTTGAACTCCTCGATGTCCTGGCCCTGGAACTTCCAGTTGATGGTCCACGGGTAGCAGATCATGTCGGCGATCGTGTACTGGTCGCCCGCCAGGTAGCGATGCTTGTAGAGGCGGTTGTTGAGCACGCCGTAGAGCCGGTTCACTTCGTCGGTGAAGCGGGCGATGGCGTACTTCTGGTCGCCTTCCACGGCCTGGTCGACGCGACGGAAGTGGCCGCACTCGCCGCTCTTCGGTCCCTGGTTGGCCATCTGCCAGATCAGCCACTGGTTGACCTCGTAGCGTGCGCGCAGATCCTGCGGATAGAACTTCCCGGCCTTCTCGGCGATGTACATCATGATCGCGCCCGACTCGAAGATGACGATCGGCTCGCCGCCGCCTTTGGGTTCGTGGTCGACCATCACCGGCATGCGGTGGTTGGGGTTCATCTCCAGGAAGGCGTCACTGAACTGGTCGCCGCGTCCGATGTTCACGGGCACGATCCTGTAGGGCAGGCCGCATTCCTCGAGCAGGACGGTGACCTTCTTGCCGTTGGGGGTGGGCCAGTAGTGCAGATCGATCATGAGTTCCTCCAGGTGGCTTGAGTGAGCCAGATGGACCGAGCGTCGACTGGTCGCCGCAGCCCGTCAATGGTGTATGCTCGCGTCAACGAAAACGTGCGGGAGGATCGCCGCCTTGGATGGAAAGTGGGTCCGCAATGCCTGGTACGTCGCCGGCTGGTCGCATGACCTCGTGGCGGGACGCATCGAAGCGCGGGTGATCATCGACCAGCCTCTGGCGCTCTATCGCAAGCAGGACGGCCAGGTCGTGGCGCTGGAAGACCGCTGCTGCCATCGCTTCGCGCCGCTTTCGATGGGCCGTCTCGAGCAGGACGACCTGCGCTGCATGTATCACGGCCTCAAGTTCGCATCGGACGGCCGCTGCATCGAGATCCCAGGGCAGAAATTGATTCCGCAAAGTGCGTGCGTGCGGCGCTACCCGGCGGCCGAGCGCGGCGGCTGGATCTGGATCTGGATGGGCGAGGAGTCCGCGGCCGATCTGCGCTCGATCCCTGACCCGGTGCGGCTCGACGATCCGGCCTACTGCATGCGCAGCGGCCAGATGGACTATGCCGCCCACTATCTCCTGATCGACGACAACCTGCTCGACCTTTCCCATCTTAGCTACGCGCACGAGAAGACGCTCGGCCTCGACATGCCACAATGGGCCGACGAGCGGCCGCGCATCTCGGCGCTGGAACGCGGTTTGCGCGTGCAGCGCTGGTTGTGCGATCAGCCGTCGCGTGGCTTCATGAAGCGCTGGGGCGAGACGCTCGATCTCTGGAACAGCTACGACTTCCTCTTCCCGGGCATCTTCCTGCTGCGCACAGCCTTCTATCCCGTCGGCACTGCCCGGCGCCTCGACCGCGGCGAGCCACAGGAGCCACCGCTCTTTCTGAGGTATGACGACCAGGCCGTGACACCGATGACCGACCGCACCACCCGCTACTTCTACGCTGCCGGAGCGCGCAGTGCCGACATCGATCCCGAGCGCGTCGGCCGGCTATTCGGTATCGTTGAGGCGGCCTTCGCCGAAGACAAGGCGATCATCGAGGCGCAGCAGAAGGTGATCGACCGCGAGCCGGGGCGGCGGATGCTGCCCACCAGTCTCGATGCCGGCCCGACGCAGTTTCGCAAGCTCGTGCAGGCGCTGCTCGAGCAAGACGGCAGGCCAGGACCGGCCGCGACCGCGCAGGTCGGCTAGATGGGACAGCATGATCGGGATGGGCGGTCGGTGCGCCGCCTGGAGGATGCTCGTTTCCTCATGGGACGCGGCCGCTATGTCGATGACATCGGCGAGCCCGCAGCGCTGCATGGTCACTTCGTGCGCTCGCCTCATGCGCACGCGCTGATTCGCGGAACCGACGTTGCACAGGCCCGTGCGCTGCCGGGCGTACGGCTGGTGGCGACGAGCGAGGACCTTGCGGCCGATGGGCTGGGCACCATGCCGTGCCTCGCCGCGGTGAAACCGATGATCGTGCCGCCGCGGACGGCGCTCGCGACCGGACGCGTGCGGCATGTCGGCGATCCGGTCGCCTTCATCGTGGCCGATAGCGCCGACATCGCGCGGGCCGCCGCGGAGCTGCTCGAGGTCGACTACGAGGCGCTGCCGGCGGTGGTCGACGGGCGTGCTGCGCTGGAGTCTGGCGCGCCAGGCCTGTGGGACGAGGCGCCGGGCAACCTCGTCTATCACGTGCAGCGCGGCGACCACGACGCGGTGGCTGCTGCAATGAAGCAGGCGGCGCATGTCGTCGAGGTCGAGGTGGTCAACAACCGCGTGGTCGTGGTGCCGCTCGAGCCACGGTCCGGCATCGCGCGCTACGACGCGGCGAGCGATACGCTCGACCTCGAGCTGACGGGGCAGGGCGTGCACGGCATCCGCCGCCAGCTCGCCGAGTTCGTCTTCAAGGTCGAGCCACAGCGCATCCGGTTGCACGCGCCGGATGTCGGCGGCGGCTTCGGCATGAAGAACTTCCTCTATCCCGAATGGATCCTGCTGCTGTGGGCGGCGCGGAGGCTCCGCCGGCCCGTGCGCTGGCTGGCCGATCGCGCCGAGGAATTCGTGACCGGCGCGCAGGGGCGCGACATCCAGGCGACGGCGAAACTCGGCCTCGATGCGAACGGCCGCATGCTGGCACTCGACGTGGCGATGGTTGCCAATCTCGGCGCCTATCTGTCGGGCAATGGTCCGGGTGCGTCGGTGGTGGCGGCCTCGACCGCGCAGGGTGGCGTCTACGACATTCCGGCGATCGCCGTCGACGTGCGCGGCGCCGTCACCAACACGGTACCGGTCGATGCCTATCGCGGCGCCGGCAAGCCCGAAGCCAACTACATCATCGAGCGCGCCATCGAGGCGGCGGCGCGCGTTCTCGGCCGCGAACCAGCCGAGCTGCGCCGGCAGAACCTGATCAAGTCGTTCCCGCACCGCACGGCCATGGGCATGGCGATCGACTCCGGGGACTTCGCCGCCAATCTCGAAGCGGCCGTCCGGCGGGCGAATGCCGAAGGCTTCGAGCGTCGCCGTGCCGAAGCCAAGACGCGGGGCCGGCTGCGCGGCATCGGCGTCGGCTGCTTCCTCGAGACGTCGCGTGGCGCGCCGAACGAATGGGCCGAGACGCGCTTCCACGCCGACGGGTCGGTGACAATCGCAGTCGGCACCGAGTCGAACGGACAGGGCCACGAGACGTCGTTTCCGCAGATCGCATCCAGGCATCTCGGCCTGCCGATCGAGGCCTTCCGCTACGTCCAGGCCGACACGGGCGCCACCCGGAGCGGTGCAGGACACGGCGGTGCGCGCTCGATGCACATGGGCGGTGCCGCGCTTGTCGCGGCGATGGATGCCGCGCTCGCCAAGGCGCGCCGGCTCGCCGCGCACCTGCTGCAGGCCGGCGAGCAGGAGCTCGACTACGGGCAGGGCCGCTTCGTCGTGAGAGGCAGCGACCGCAGCGTCGATCTCGCCACGCTCGCCGGCAGCGCCAGGGATGCCGCGAACCTGCCGGATGGCATGGCACCCGAGACCGAAGGGCTCGGCGAGCAGGTGCTGAACGTCACCGACGTCTTTACCTTCCCGAGCGGCTGCCACGTGGCTGAGGTCGAGGTCGATCCGGAGACGGGGGCGACCGCGTTGGTGGGCTACACGGCGGTCGACGACTACGGCAACCTCATCAACCCCATGTTGACCGAAGGCCAGGTGCAGGGCGGCGTGGCGCAGGGCATCGGTCAGGCGCTGACCGAACACACGGTCTACGACGAACAGTCGGGCCAGCTGCTCAGCGGCTCGCTGATGGACTATGCGCTGCCGCGCGCCGACGACCTGCCGTCGTTCGACATCGAGCTGGTCGAGCGGCCGACGGCGGCCAACCCGCTGGGCGTCAAG
>SCVT01000340.1 GCA_004296815.1 Reyranella sp.
CCGACATGCGGCAGCAGGCGCAGCTTGACCGGCAGGCGCTGCACCACCTTCACCCAGTTGCCCGAGGCGTTCTGCGGCGGCAGCACCGCGAACTCAGCACCGGTCGCCGGGCTCACGCTCTCGACCAGCGCCTCCCAGGTCACATCGGGATAGGTGTCGAGCACGACGGTGGCCTTCTGGCCGACACGGACGTGCGTCAGCTCGGTCTCCTTGAAGTTCGCCTCCACCCACGGGCGGCTCAGCACCACCAGCGCGAAGAGCGGCGTCGATGCCCTCACCTGCTCGCCCTGCTGCAGGCGCATGTTGACCACGACTCCGTCGACCGGGGCGCGCACCGTCGTGCGCGCGAGGTCGAGCGCGGCGCGCTCGCGGGCGGCCTGCTTCTCGCGCACCATCGGGTGCTGGTCGGCCGGCAGCTTGGGATCGCCATGCAGCGCCGCCAGCACGCGCTGCAGCTTCTCGCGGGCGGTCTGGACGCGGTCGGCGGCGCCGCGCGCCTCGTTCAGCGCCTCGTCGCGCTTGCTGGCCGAGGTGATGCCCTTCAGCGCCAGCTCCTCTTGGCGCTCCCATTGGCGCTGCTGATAGGCCGCGCGGGCCTCGGCATCGGAGAGTTCCGCGACGGCCTCGCGCCAGATGCCGCGCAGGCTCTCGACATGGGCCCGTGCCGCGTCGAGCTCGGCGTCGGCGCTGTCGAGCGCCAGCCGGAACGGACGCGACTCGATGGTGAACAACGTGTCGCCGTTGGCGACCTGCGTATGGTCCTTCGCGAGCACGCGGCGGACCTGGCCCGAGACCTCGGGCGAGACCTGAACGATATGCGCCTTCACATAGGCATTGTCGGTGGAAACGAAACGGCCGCCCGACAGCCACCACCAGCCGGCACCCGCGACCGCAACCAGCGGCACCGCGAACAGCAGCACCAGACGCACTACCGGGACGGGCCGACGGCTCACGGCACGGCTCCCGCGAGCGACTGGAGCTGGCCCTTCACCCGCGCGGCGAGCCGCGTGAACTGGTCGCGCTCGCTGGCCGACAGCGGCGCCAGCGCGTCGTCGACCGTCGCTTCGGCGATCGCCCACATCTCCTTGTGCGCCTTGCGCGCCTCTGGAGTGAGGTAGAGCCGGTTGATGCGGCGGTCCTCGATGTCGTCGCGGCGCTCGACCCAGCCGTTCTTCTGCATGCGGTCGATCATCCGGCCGGCGCTGGCGCGGTCGATCTCCAGCATCTCGGCCAGCTCGGTCTGGCTGGCGCCGGGCCGCCGGTAGAGGCGCGTCAGGACCAGCCACTGGGCGCGCGTCAGCCCGATGTCGCGGACCCGCCGGTCGAAGACCGTCCGGATCAGGCGCGCCACGTCGGACAGGACGTAGCCGATATATTCGTCGTCGTCGGGGTTCAAACAGGTACTCGCCCAATATTGTTGTCTAGGCTACATTAGTCTAGGCCATGAGTTCAAGCGCCCCCACAGCCGACGCCATCGCCGCCGATTCCGAGGAAAAAGGCACCTCGCTCGGGCGGCGGGTGCTGATTCTGGTGATGGTCGTGCTGGGCTCGACCCTCTACGCCACGACGCTGCTGATCGCCTCGACGCTCCTGCCCCAGATGCAGGGCACGATGTCGGCGACCCAGGACGAGATCGCCTGGGCGATGACCTTCAACATCCTGGCGACCGCCGTCGCCACGCCAATGACCGGCTGGCTGTCGGCCCGCTTCGGGCGGCGCGAAACCATGATCTGGTCGGTCTTCGCCTTCACCTTCACGACCTTCATGTGCGGCCTGGCCGACTCGCTGGAGACGCTGATCCTGTGGCGCGTGCTGCAGGGCGCGCTGGGGGCGCCGGTGATCCCGCTGTCGCAGACCATCCTGCTCGACACTTTCCCCAAGCGGCAGCAGGGCCTCGTGACGTCGATCTTCGGCATGGCCGTGGTCATCGGCCCGGTGATCGGCCCGACCGTCGGCGGCATGCTGTCGGAACTCTATTCGTGGCGCTGGGCCTTCTACATGATCGTGCCGGTTGGCGTGATCTCGTTCATCGGGCTGCGCTTCACGCTCCCTTACGATCGGCCCACGGGCCGCGTGTCGCTGGACTGGACCGGCTTCCTCTCGCTCTCCGTCGCCATCGCCTGCGTGCAGCTCGTGCTCTCGCGCGGCCAGAGACTCGACTGGTTCGACTCGACGGAGATCCTGATCGAGACCTTCGTCGCGGTCCTCGCCTTCTGGATCTTCGTAGCCCACAGCCTGACCGCCCAACGGCCGTTCCTGAACCTCAAGCTGCTGCTCGACCGCAACTACGCGATCGGGCTGGTCCTGGTGCTGATCTACGGCATGCTGAACTTCACGCCCATGGTGCTGCTGCCGCCGCTGCTGCAGCAGCACGCCGGCTTTCCCGACGCGCTGATCGGCGAGGTCATCGCCGCGCGCGGCATCGGCGCCACCATCGGCTTCTTCCTCGCGATCTTCGTCGGCCGCATGGACCCGCGCATCGGCCTGATCGGCGGCTTCGCCCTGCAGACCATCTCCGGCGTCTGGCTGATGACCTTCGATCTCAACGTCGACATGACGACCCTGATGCTGAACAGCCTGGTCCAGGGCATCGCGATCGGAGTCATCTGGGTGCCGCTCACCCTCGTCACCTTCTCGAACGTCAGCGCAGCCAACCTCGCGGAAGGCACCGCGGTCTATCACCTCCTGCGCAACATCGGCTCGAGCTTCTTCATCTCGATCTGCGTCGCCGAGATCGTGCGCGCCACCAGCGCCAACTACAGCCGCATGGTCGAGCTGGTGAACCCGTTCAACAAGGCGCTGGCGCTTCCCTGGGTGACCGGCGGCTGGGATTTCGAGACCGTGCAAGGCCTCGCGCGCCTCTCCAAGGAGATCGGCCGGCAGTCGGCGATGCTGGGCTACATCAACGCCTTCGGCCTTTACACCGCCTGCTCGCTGATGGCGATCCCGCTGATCCTGCTGATCGGCCGCCGCGCACGCCGCGCCTAGCTCCGGCGCAGCATCTCCTTCGCGACCAGCCGCGCTGCCGGTCCGCTGCGTGCCGCAGCACTGGACTTCACCATGTTGCCGATCTCGAAGCGCAGCAGATGCACCTCGGGATGGAGCGCCGCCGCCCGGCGCATGGCCTCCGAGCCCTGGAGCATCCGCTCGAAGCCCGGGGGCCGCTCGCCCTCGGTGCGCGGATATTCGAGGTCGGTCGCTGCGGCCATCCCCCAGGCCTGCCCGCTCACCTCGGCCGCGCGCGGCAGATAGGCTGCCGCGACGTCGTCGAGGTTCTTCGATGCCGCGAGCGCCTCGCGCAGCGCCACCGCATGGCCCGCCGCCACCGACATGCCCTGCCCGAAGGTCGGGTTGAAGCTCGAGATGCAGTCGCCGATCGGCAGCACGCGCGGCGGCAGCCGATCCACGGCCCGCTCGAA
The DNA here is from genome assembly GCA_004296815.1 of Reyranella sp. GTDB lineage: Bacteria > Pseudomonadota > Alphaproteobacteria > Reyranellales > Reyranellaceae > Reyranella. The sequence goes on from SCVT01000340.1 coordinate 3,420, forward strand.
ATGCCGCCAGGTCGCCCGCGCGATGCGGTAGCTCGAAAACGGCCCCAGCGGCACCGCCTCGGCCAGGCGGTCCGCGATGTCGGGCACCGGCAGCGACGCGGCACGGGCGCGGAAGCCTTCGAGGTCGGTCGGCACCTTGTTGTCGAAACGGCTGCACAGCGTGATCAGCCACTCGTCGTTCTCGACCGGGCAGACCAGCCCGTAGCGGTCGTCGGGCGGCAGCGGGATGCAGCCGATGAAGCGGCCCTCGCCGCGGAAGCGCGGCGGCTTGGCGAAGCGCGCCGATGTGTAGTTGACCTCGATGCCGAGCGAGGTTGCGGGCACGTCGACATCGCCCAGCAGCCGGTCGCCCCGTCCCGTCGCGACGACCACAAGGTCGGTATCTTTCGGCAGAGCGTCGACGGCCGTGCGGTCGCGAAACTCCACCTTGTCCAGTGCCATCACCTGTCGCCGCAGCGCATGTTCATAGGCAGGCCGGCTCATCATGAGCTGGCTGTGGCCGAGGTCGCGCATGGCCTGCCAGGCATCGCGCTCCCACATGGACACGTCCTCGGCCTGCCGCACCTCGACCGCGCCAGCCGCCAGCAGAGCCGCGCGCGTGCCGGGCAGAAGCCTTTCGAGCCATATCTCGCCGCCCTTCAGCAGGATGTGCACCTGGGTGTCCTGCGCCGTCCCCTTGCGTGGCCGGGGCCCCGTCGGCAGGTCGTCCTTGTCGAAGACGACGACCCCGTCGAAGAACGGCGAGACGGCAGCTGCCGCCGCAAGTCCCGCGATGCCCGCGCCGATGACGACGGCGCGCGTCATGTCCCGCTCTTTGCCAGCCGATAGGCCGTGCGCGCCTCCTTGGCGGCCTTCAGCGCCTTGTCGCGCCTGCCGGCGGCGCGGGAGTCGAGCTCGTACATCGCCAAGGCCACGACGAGGAAGGCGCCGCCCAGGACGTAGTAGTGCCAGTCGACGAAGTAGAGGCGACCTGCGACGACCAGCAGCGGCACCGGGACGAAGGTCATGGAGAAGCGCAGCCAGGTCCCGCGATTGTAGGTGCGCACCGCCGCGCGCGCCTCGGCATGGGCTTCGAACACCCGGCGTTTCAGCGTCTCGACCTCGGCTGGCTGGCTCTGCACCCTGGAGACCTTAACATCAAGATCGTCCGCGCCGGAACGACGCCATGGCCGTAAAAATCTGCCGCGCGCTGAACGCCAAAGCGAGGAAGAGGATCGGCTCGATCGAATAGCGCATGCGATGCGTCTCGTAGGCACTCACCCAGTGCGGCACGGTCAGGAACAGCACCACCGCGAGCGCCGGGAGAATCCAGTCCACGGCGATTTCTCCGCCACGAACCAGCCGCAAGCATTCGGCGGTCGCCAGGACCATTACGATCATGACGGCGAGCGGAACCAGCAGCAGATGGGGCGGCGACGTCGATGCGACTCTCCACAGTGCCCATCGCCAGCCAGTTCGCGTTCCTGCGTCCGGCGCGAGCACAGCCCGCGGATCGTAGAGCGCGACCACACTCCACGCGGCGACGTAACTCCGCGGAACGGCACGCGACGGATGCCCGTCCTCCCATGACGGAACGCCGAAGAAGGTGAGATAGCTCGACGCCACCCGTCGCAGGTAGAGAGGCCAGTAGTAGGCCAGTGCCGTGCGGGCGTCAGCGGCAAGGTCCTTCGAGTAGCCGGGAATCGAGTGATGGTTGTAGTTGAGATCGCCGCCGGCCTTCTTGCGCACCGCACACAAGGCGATGGGCATGCTGCCCGCGCTGCCGCAGTCGGCTGCGGCCTCTGCCCAGGAGGTCCACGTCCCGTCCTCGGCAAGCGCCCGTGTCGTGGCAGAGAACTCACCGCGCGCCACCCTGGCCTTGAAGTCGGCGACAAAATCGGGGTGATCGCCATGGTCTGCCGGCAGCAGAGGCAGAACGATGGTCGCGAGATTCATGCCCGGCCACGAGCTGGGTGAGAAGGAACCGAACTGTATGTAGTTCTTCGCGTAGAGAGCAAAGACCATGGCGATCGCAACGACGCCGATGCCGGCGTCGCGCCAGCGTACGCCGTGACGTGCAGCGCTGGCCAACCAGATGGCCACAAGAGCGACGATGACCCAGCCGAGATGGAAGAGTGCTCGCAACAACGCCAGCGCAACCAGGCAGGCCACCAGGCCGGCAAACGACTGGGTCGCGCGCAGCGACAGATAGCGCGACGAGAAGTACATCGCGGCGAGCAGCAGCGCCGCCTCGAGGTGCGGATAGAAGAACCAGTGCTCGAAGATCAGCACCTGCGGCAGGATGCCGAACAGAGCTGCGCCGATGCCGCTTGCCACCCCGCCGTAGCCGAAGCACCGCAGGAAGTGGAACACCAGCGCGACCATCGTGACGGTGGTCGCGAGGAAGAACACGTGCAGGAACGGCTCGGTCAGGACCGGAGGAAGCGCAAGCGCTACGGCCAGCAGGCCATTCAACAGCGGCGGCTGCGCATGCAGTGCGTTGAGCGACTCGAGCGGACGAAGACGCAACACTTCAAGGTCGAGGAGCTGCCATTGTTGGGGCAACACGTCGAACACGAAGCCGTGCTGAAGGTAGAAAGCCACACGCAGGCCGGCACAGACGACCAGCGCGAGGTACAGTGGCGTCTCGCGGAGTGTTTCGCCGAATGGCCGACTTGCCTGCATCCTCCTCGCGTCTCGCTCCCCGTCGCTCATCGCCGGACGCGAAAGACGAAGGTGGCGTTCAAGGCGAAGTTGACCAGGAAAGCGACACCGATCCCCGCAACCTTGGCGACGAACGGCGGGATGCCGAGCCAGTGGATGATGCCGAGGGTCGTGCCCATGTTCACGGCCAGACCGACCAGGGCGAAGACGAAGAAAAGGAAGAAGCCGGCCACGGTCCTCCCCTGTCCAAAAGCGAAGCGGCTGGTCAGGACGTAGTTGACAACGGCGGCGACGCAGAAGCTTGCGGAGCCGGCGATCGCGACCCCGACGCCGGCCGCAAGCAGCAACGCGAAGCCACCGGCATCGACGATCGCCGCCGCGCCGCCGGTCATGCCGTAGCGCAGCAGTCTCTCGAGCGTTTCACGTGCCTTCATCGGTTGGCAAGGATCGGGGCGAAGAGTGGCTCGTCGAACCGGCGGAACGTCGGCCAGTCTGTCAGCTGCCGCGAAGAGCGGATCAGGACCCGGACGCCGGCACGACGGGCCGCCAATCCATCCCGGTCGGGACGGTCGCCGATCAGCATTGTTGTCGCCGTCGTCCACCCTGCCGTCCGGACGAGCGTCAACAGCCCGGCCGGATTGGGCTTCAGGACACCTACGTCCCGATCCTCGGCGCAGACGACATGGTCGGCGGCGAGCCCCAGCGCCTGCAGTTTGGCGACCGCGGGGTAGTCGGACAGCACGCCAATCGCTTTGCCGGCGCGGCGCAATGCGGCGAACAACTCGGCCACTCCGGGATAACGGCAGCCCGCAAGGTGGCGCAGCGGGCGCTGCTCGATCCACTCGGCGACAATCGCAGCCACGTCGGACGTCGGCACGCGGCAGGCAGCTGCGGTCTCGGCGATCAGAGCGGGCGCGAAATCGACGACTTCTCGCTCGGCCACTTCCTCGCGCAGCGCGCGATAGCGGCTGAGCACGCGTATCGTCCGCAAGTCGCGCGAGCGCAGGGCGTGGGCCGACAGTTCAAACGCCATACGGAGACGCAAGCGTCGCTGGCAATAAAGGGTACCGTCGACGTCGAATACGACAAGCTGCACGCTCTGCCAATCGATCTGCCGGATCGTCATTGGCCCTACGTCACCGAATCTGAATGTACCGCTGGCCGGCAAGTCCATCGAGCGCCGGAATGTCGACAAAGGTCAGCAGCAGGAGGGCGGCGGACAACAGCACGACGAGCACCATCAGGCCGCGCTCGTGGACCAGCTTTTCGGGCTTCTGCGCCGAGGAGCCAGCCTGCATGGAGATGGCGAGATAGTGCGCGAAGAGCGCGACGACGAGCGGTGCCGCCAACAGGTACTCAATGCGGTACTTCACCAGGAACACCGCGAGGAAAAAGACGGAAAGCAGGGCATATCCCAGGCAGGCAGCAGTGAGCGAGACCTCGGAATACCCGCCGAAGCTCTTGCGATAGCTCGTCAGCAGCTCGATGCCGTGAGTGTTGACGATCTCGCGATACTCCGAGAGGCGCTTGGCAGCCATGAGAAAGGCGCCACCGGTCCAGTAGGCAAGCAGGATCGAGGCCGGTGGCAGGGTTGTCGGATCGACCATCGCCCAGCCGATCATCAGGCGCAGCGGGTTGTTGACGGACTCGGAGATGACGTCGAGGTAGGGCTGGTCCTTGCTGCGAAATGGACGGATGTTGTAGACGACGCCCTGGGCAGCGAAGAGCACGATGATCGCGAGCATGGTGGGGCTCGCGACCAGCGCCGCTCCAAAGCCCAAAGCCAGCAGCGCCAGCCATTCGGCCACGACGTAGCCGCGGCGCAGCGGTTTGCGCACCGAGGGGCGCTGCGACTTGGTGGGATGGAAGCGATCGAAATGCCGGTCCAGCCACTCGTTCACCACATAGTTCCCGGACGCGACGAACAGCGCGGCGGCAAAACCCGCGACGATGGACAAGGCGAGCGTTTCCGTATGAACGCCACGCAGTACCCAGGCGAGAGCGATGCCCGGTACGATAAATACGTGCTTGGTGCAGTGGTCGAGGCGCGCGAGGGCGAGATAGTCCCTCACCGTGGCCCGCTGCATGGTCTCGCCGGATGCGCTCATTGGATGGCCGAGAAGCCGACGAAGCCGCCGAGCGGCCTCGCCTGCCACTTTTCAGGTGGGTAGTCGACGAAGGATCGTAGCATCTTCTCGGCCTTGCCTCCGCCGACCAGACGCTCCTCCACAAGCACATGGAGCCGTGGTACGCGCCCGTGCAGCTTCACCGCCTCAAGGCGTTCCATGGGGTCGAAGTCGGCATGGTTGGACATCACACGCGCGTTGCGCACTTCGAGCGCGATGTCTGGCGCTGTCACCATGACCAAGGTCCCGTGGCGATCCGGAGTCAGCGTGTCGATCGACCGTATGTAATCGATGAGCGCCTGATCGGCAGCGAGGTGGCGAAATCCACGCGATCCAAGTGGCCGCTCGGAATTCGCCACGGCACGCATCGCGGCGGACGTCACGCCATAAAAGCACGCGACCACG
>SCVT01000341.1 GCA_004296815.1 Reyranella sp.
GCCTCGCCGCGGTTGAAGCGGCGGGCATTCTGCGTGCGCCTGTCGTGCGCCGAGAACATCCAGGCATAGGCCGGCAGATTGAGGACGGCGATCGCGCCTGGGCCGAGGCAGCGATGCGCCTCTTTCAGGGCAGTGACCGGATCGACGTTGGCATGGCACAGCACGTCGAGCGAGACGTAGGCCCCGAGCTTGCGGTCGCCGACCGGCATTTCGTTGACCGAACCGGACATCACGGGGCGGCCGGCCTTGCCGCGCGCCAGGCCGGCGGCGACAGGATTGAAGTCGAGGCCGACGGTCGGGCGGCCGGCAACGCTCGCGCCCAGGACCCGCAGCATGCCGCCGGTGCCGCAGCCCGCATCGAGCACCGGCCCGGCGGCCGGCGACCGCGACAACGCGCGCGCGAGCTGGTCGGCGACCAGCCGGCGCAGGCCGCGATACCACCACATGCGGTCCTCGACCGCGTGCATCAGCTCGTATTCCGCCGGTTCCATGCCGCTCCCGGAAGTCTCCTCTTCCTCTCCGCTTATGATATCTTCGCCGGGCCTTGCCAACCGCCCCGACCAAACCCCCGACAATCCCGCCGCGTGTCGAGCGGATGCTGCTGGTGCCGCTCTTCGCCCTGCCGATCCTGTGGCTGGCCGGCTACTTCTTCCCGCCGATCAACCACGATGTCGCGGCCATCCTCGACGTGTCGACGCGCTGGGTCGGCGGCGAGAAGCTTTACGTCGAGGTCCTCGACGAGAACCTGCCGCTCACCTTCGTGGTGCACGCCCTGCCGGTACTGACCGCCAGGATCCTGCCGGGCACGGTGGCGTTCTGGTTCACCGCCTGGGTGGTCGCCGGCATCTTCATCTCCTTCTGGGCCTGCCGCCGCCTGATCCACCTCGTGCCCTCGGCGGACCATGCGCTGACCGAGGCGCTGCTGCCGCCGGTGCTGCTGTTCCTGTTCACCGTGCTGCCCAACGAGCATTTCGGCCAGCGCGAGCACATCATGTTCGTGGCTTGCGCGCCCTACCTGGTCGCCTCGATGGCGCGCGCCGAGGGTGTCAGCCCGTCCCGCCTCGCCTCGATCCTGGTCGGGCTCGTGGCCGGCGTGGCGCTCGCCATGAAGCCGCACTACCTGGCGATCCCGGCGGCGGTGGAGCTCTACCTGCTCGTGCGGCGCGGCTGGCGGCTCACCTTCACCGACCCGATCCCCTGGGGGATCGGCATCGTCGCCCTGATCCATCTCGGGCTGATGTACATCGTCTTCCCCGAGTTTGGGCTGTTCGTCCTGCCGCTCGCGGTCGAGGCCTACGCGCCGATCGGCGACTCGGGCTGGCGCGAGGTCCTGACCAGCAACGTGCTGGGGCCCACGCTGCTGGCCTTGGCGATCTTCGGCCTGCTGGCCGTCGTCTTCACCAAGACGATCGCCGCACGCGTCCTCGTCGTGTTCGGAATCGGCGCCGCCATCTCGGCGATCGCTCAGGCCAAGGGCTGGCCCTATCACGTGCTGCCGGCACTCTCGGCCGCCATCCTGCTCGCGGCTCTGACCGTGTCGCAGACCGTCGACCGCTACCTGCCGATCAGCCGCAGCGCGCACCGCCTGCCGGTGGCGGTCATCTGCGCCACCATGATGGTGCTGCTCTACTTCCAGGCGGCGCTCTATACGCCGCCCTTCTACAAGCAGCGCCAATTCGAGGACTCGATCGGCGGCCGCCTGCAGCACATCATCGAGCAGAACGCACCCAACCGGACGTTCCTGGTGCTCTCGCCCGGCATCTATCCCTTCTGGCCGATGGTCAACTATGTCGGCGGGCGAATGACGACGCGGTTCCTCACCATGTGGGTGCTGCAGGGCGTCTACGCGACCTGCGACGACTTCCCCGCGCTCTACAATCCGCCCGACACGATGGGCGATTCCGAGAAGTTCGTGTTCGACACGGTGAGCGAGGACTTCGCCCGCGAGCACCCCGATCTCCTGATCGTCGACCGCATCGCCGGCGTGCCGCGCTGCCAGGGCAAGGAGTTCGATTACCTGGAGTTCTTCCTGCAGAACCGGGTGTTCGCCGATGCGTTCGAGAACTACGAACACCTCATGGACTTCGACCGCTACAGGATCTATCGGCGCAAGAAGAAGTGACTACTTCTTCCAGGGCGGATTGAGCGCCGCGTGACGCAGCGCCTCGGGGATCTTGTCCGGCTCCGGCACCTTGAAGACACCGGACGACACCAGAACGATCTCGCCCCCGCACATCAGGTCGCAGCTCGCGAAGCAGAAGTTCACCGTCCGCCGCGCGATCCGCGCCTTGCCTTCCAGCCACTGGCCGAGCCTCGCGCCGCGCACGAACTCGCTGGTCAGCGAGATGGTGGGATGCGGCCAGAAGATGCCGGTCGCGAAGCCCGACCCGACCCCCATCACCATGTCGGCCACCGTGACCAGCAGGCCGCCATGCGCCACACCCATCGGGTTGCCGTGGCGCTTCTCGAGCGGCAGCCCGATGCGCAGCCCGTCGTCCTCCGGTTTGGCCCAAAGCGGGCCAGCCATGCGGATGAACTCGTCGGGAACGTCGAGCTGGCGGAAGCCTTCGGGCACTTGCGCGGTCATGGGGTCAGTCCGTCCTTGGAAGCAGCAAGCCGGTCGAGTGCCGCGCGCACCGCCGGATCGAACGGCGTGCTGCGATGTGTCTCCTCGTTCAGCGAAACCATGATCACACGCTGGACGGCAGTGCAGTTGCCGTCGCCGTCGAACAGTCCCTGGCCGATCACGCACTTGCGGTCGTGCGCCTCGACTACCCGCGCACAGGCCGTCGCCGTGCCGGGATAGAACATCTGGCGCTTGAAGTCGGCCTCGATGCGGCCGATGACCATGCGGAAGCGCGGCAGGCCGAGCCGCACGATCTGGCGCAGGTAGGAGACGCGTGCATTCTCGAGCAGCTCGAGGAAGGCACCGTTGTTGATGTGCCCGTTGGCATCGACGTCGGCGAAGCGCAGGTGTTCCGAGGTCGAGAAGCCGTAAATGCCGCGGTCGGCGAGATCCAACGCCATGAAGTCTAACGCTCCGCAAATTCCAGGGTGAGGTGCGCAGCCTCGGATGGCGGCACGATCAGGCGGCCGGTATCGGGCTTTAGGACCACGACCCCGTTCTTCTTCAGCAAGGCCTCGCAGGCAGCGAGGCTGTCGACCCGCAGGCTGAGCAGGGCCGGATGGTCGCCGGTGCGGACCGGCGTGACGCCGGGATAGCGTGCCATGTAGTCCGCGCGGGTGAGGTAACGGATGGGCTGCGTCCCGGTGTCGGCGACGAGGCCGTTGCCCTCGCGCCGCGTCGAGCCCTTGCCGAAATACTTCTCGAGCTCCGGCGCCCACTTCGCGGGCTGCTCGGAGATCACCGTGACGCCCAGGATGCCGCGCGCGCCGTTGGGGTGCTGCGCCCATTCGGGGCGATAGACGAACTGCGGCGTCTGGTGCTCGCAGACGAAGAAGCCGACAACCGGCATGTTTGTCTTGGGGATGCGGATGGTGCGGAACTTGGCGTGCTCCGTCCTGCCCGCGACCTCGACGGCGCGGTCGAAGAACAGAGGCGCATCCGGGTTGAGGCCTGCAGCCTTGAAGGCATCGAAGGAGATGTCGGCCCCATCGGTCGCCAGTGCCACGTTGGCCAGCCCGCCGCCGTCCTTCAGCCACTCGCGCCGCTCGGCGTTGAATTCCGTGTCCTCGACGATGCCCAGTATCTCGAAATAGTCGGTGTCGAAGATCATGAGATGGTTGGCCGTGCCGAGCTTCTTGTGGATGCCGCGCGGCTGTACCTGGAAGCCGAGCTTCCTGTAGGCCGCTTCGGCGGCATCGATGCCGTCGACCATGACCACGACATGGTCGAGCCCCTTCACCGCCCGCTTCATGCCGGCCTCCTGCGCACCATGTTGATCCCCTTGGCCGTCATGACGAGCTCGCCGTTCTGGTTGGCCGCACTCCAGTGCTCGTGGATGACGCCCATGGTCGGCCGGCTCTTGGACGGCACCTTCGACGCGCACTCCACCCACGCCGTCAGCGTGTCGCCCGGCCGCACCGGCTTCAGCCAGCGCAGCTCGTCGAGTCCGGGGGAGCCCAGCGCGGTGCGCTTGTCGACATAGTTGTCGACGAAGAGACGCATCAGCTTGGCTGAGACATGCCAACCCGAGGCGCAGAGGCCGCCGAATAGCGAGGCTTTGGCCGCCTCGGCATCGACATGGAAGGTCTGCGGGTCGAACTTCGTGGCGAACTCGACGATTTCCTCGGCAGTGAATCCGGTGGAGCCCAGCGGGTACTTCTTGCCGACTTCGTAGTCTTCCCAGTAGCGCGGATCTTGGGATTGCATGGCTTCGGTATTCGCAGAGCCCGAACGGCCACGCAAGCATGTCCTCCGGCCCGGCATATGGTAGCGTGGCTTCGGACCATGACCGATACACATCTCGTCCGTCGCCTCACCACGATCCTCGCCATCGACGTCGTCGCCTTCAGCACCATGTCGGCGCGCAACGAGGAGCATGCGCTCGGCCTGCTCGGCCAGCGCATGGACACGGCCGGCACGCTGATCCGCGAGCATCGGGGCCGGGTCTTCAAGCTGACCGGCGATGGCCTCCTGGCGGAGTTCGCGAGCCCGGTCGAGGCCGTGCGCGCGGCGCTGGAGATCCAGGAGGCGATGCGCTCGGCCAATGCGACGGCCGGCCCCGACGACCAGCTCGTCCTGCGGATCGGCGTCAACCTGGGCGACGTCGTGGAAAGCGGCGACGACCTCATGGGCGATGCCGTGAACGTGGCCGTGCGGCTCGAGTCGATTTCAGCGACCGGCGGCATCTGCGTTTCCTCGTCGGTCTACGACCAGATCATCGGCAAGCTGATGCTGGGCGCCGAGGATATCGGCGAGCAGCACGTGAAGAACATCCCGCGCCCCATCCACGCCTACCGACTGACTGTCGACGGCGCGAAGCCGGTGGCCGCGCATCCGGCCCATACGGCAGCGAAGGCGGCGCCGCGGTCGCGCAGCCTGCTCCTCGGTGCGGCGGTGGTTGCGCTGCTCGTCGCCGCCGCCGGTGGCACATGGTATCTGCGCGGCGCCACGCTGAGCGGCCCGCCGCAGAACGCCCATCCGACCTCAGCCACCGCCTCAGCCCCTCAGGCGGCCGTGCCGCAGGCCGCAGCTTCCGCACCAGCCGTGCCGGCGGCCGCGCCGACACCTGCAGCGCCTCCGCCGGCCGCCGGACCGCGTCCCTTCATTCCCGCCGAGGTACCGTTCCTGCCGGACTTCCGCCGGCGGGCGCTCGAGAACTATGCCGCCGACGAAGGCTCCAAGGCGCTCGCCATCAGCATCCGCGGCATCATCGCCATGGCGACGCGCCGCGTCGACGTCGAGACGGCGCGCCGGGTAGCTCTGGAAGAATGCGACAAGACCGTGCTGCGCGAAGTGCCGGTCTTCCGCGACTACGACCGCTGCATGATCTACGCCGTCGGCAACGACGTCGTCTGGTCGTTCCGCCCGCCGCCGACGCCGCCCTTTCCGTACGTGCCGTCGAAGCGGCCCTCGCCGCCCATCGCCTTCGACCCGACGACGGCGCCGCTTCTCAACGTCCCGGCGCGCGAGCGCCTGGCCGAGCATTACCTGAAGGCGGTCCACAGCCGCGCCCTCGTGCTCGGACGCAATCATTTCGATTGGTGGACATCGAGCAACAACGACGACGATGCGATCCGTCGCAACGTGCAGATCTGCGGCCATCTCACGGGGCGGCCGTGCGTCGTCTATGCCCTGAACAACGACGCGCTGGTTCAGACGCCGACGATGATGCGACCGGTCAACATCCTGACGCCGACGGACATCGGCAACCTCGATCCCAACCAGCATGAGGCGGTGATGCGCTACCTGATCGCCAACGATTGGCGCGCCATTGCCGCCTCCTCGGCCGGACGGCTCGGTATCGCGAGCGACCGTGCCAGCGAGCAGGATGCGGTGGCGGCCGCGCGGCAGGCCTGCGCGCAAGCCGGCGGCACCGATTGCACGGTCGTCGCCATCGGCCCCTTCCTGGTCGAGCCGAAGTAGCTTTCAGTCGGCCAGCGCCTGGCCGAAGCGCTTGGCGACTTCCTCCAGCATGACCTCGGACGCGCCGCCGCCGATCGCCTGCACGCGGGCGTCGCGCGACATGCGCTCGACCGCAGTCTCGCGCATGAAGCCCATACCGCCGTGGAACTGCACGCAATCGTAGAGCACCTCGTTCACGAGATCGCCCGCCAGCGCCTTCACCATCGAGACCTGTGCCACGCAATCCTGGCCCTGGGCGTCGAGCCAGGCGGTGTGGTGCACGAGCTGGCGCGCCGCCTCGACCTCGGCCAGCCGCTTGGACAGGCGCTGGCGGATCGTCTGCTTGTCCCACAGCGGCTTGCCGAAAGCGGTGCGCTGGTTCACGTGGTCGAAAGTGAGCCGGATCGCCTCGCGGGCCTCGGCCATCGCCATGGCGCCGATCACCAGCCGCTCGGTCTGAAAGTTGGCCATGATCGAATAGAAGCCGCGGTTCTCCTCGCCCAGCACGTTCTCGGCGGGCACACGGCAATCCTCGAAGATCAGCTCGGCGGTGTCGGAGCTCCTCCAGCCGGTCTTGTCGAGCGCGCGGCCGACCTTGAATCCCGGCGTGCCCTTCTCGACGATGAACATCGTGATGGCGCGGCTGCCCTTGGCCTCGGGATCGGTCTTGGCCGCGATGAAGTAGAGATCGCCATGGACGCCGTTGGTGATGAACATCTTGGCGCCGTTCAGCACATAGTGGTTGCCGTCGCGCACGGCTCTGGTGCGGATGCCGGCAACGTCCGAACCGGCGCCCGGCTCGGTGACGCCGACCGCCGTGATGGTCGTTCCCGCCAGGATGCCGGGCAGGTATTTCTCGAGCTGGCGCTTGGTGCCGAAGCGCACGAGATGCGGGCTCGCCATGTCGGTATGGACCAGCACGGTGATCGCGAAGCCGCCGTGCGTCGATCGCCCGACCTCCTCCGCGAGCACGACCGAGGCGCGCGCGTCGAGGCCCGCGCCGCCCAGCGCCTCGGGAACGCGCAAGGAGAAGAGGCCGAGGCCGCCCATCTCGGCCAGCACCTCGCGCGGCACGAAGCCCGCCTCCTCCCACTTGGGGCCGTGCGGCTTCACGCGCTCCTCGACGAAACGGCGGAGCTGCGCGCGGATCAGGTCGTGCTCTTCGGTGAAGATGGGGTGTGTCATGCGGGTCGGATGCTACACTCCGGCCATGTCACGCGACAAACGACTGCAGGATCGCTCCATCTACCCGCACTGGTGCTCCGACACGGTGCGCTTCTCCGATCAGGACGGCGCGGGCCACATCAACAACGTGGCACTCTGCGCCTATCTCGAGACCGCGCGCCTCACCTTCATCCGCGACATGGGGATGATGGCCCGCCGCGAAGACGGCGTGCGCGGCATCTCGGCCGGCATGACCGTGAGCTTTCTCGCGGAATCGCACTGGCCGGGAAAGGTCGAGCTCGGGACCGGGGTGATGAAGGTCGGCACCAGCTCGATCACCGTGGGATCGGCCGCCTTCAAGGACGACCTCTGCATCGTCGCGGCCGAGATGACGGTCGTGCGCCTCAGGGGCAAGACCCCCCACCCAATCGACGACGCCCTGCGGGAAAAGCTGGAAAAGTACCGTTTGAAGGGCTTCTAGCCCATCTTGACCCCGCCCGGCGGCCCCCCTATCTTTGCGCCTGCGAGTAAGTCGCAAGAGCACGGGAAGAAACGGCCGCAAGGCATGTACATCTGCATCTGTACGGCTATCCGGGAACGCGAAGTGGACGCCGCCGTCCGCGCGGGCGCCAAGCGTCCGGCCGACGTGTTCCGGGCCTGTGGCAAGAGCCCCCAGTGCGGCACCTGTGCCTGCGACATGCGCGAGCGCATCGCCCGGACGGTCGCCCACGACCGGGCGAACGTCCAGCAGACGCTCCTGGCCGCCGACTGACGGCGCGCCCGAGCGTTAGCTCGGGTCCTTCCCTTCGCCGATCTGGGTCTGCAGGTAGTTCTGCTCGCCCACCTTCTCGAGCAGGCCGATCTCCGTCTCCAGGAAGTCGATGTGCTCTTCGGCGTCCTCGAGGATGTCGACCACGATCTCGCGGGTGACGAAATCCTTCGCCGTCTCGCAATGGGCGACCGCGGCGACCAGCGCCGTGCGCGCGGCGGTCTCGAGCTTGAGGTCCGCGCTCAGGCACTCCGGCACGTCCTCGCCGATGGCGAGCTTGCCCAGGTCCTGCAGGTTGGGCAGGCCGTCGAGCAGAAGGATGCGCTGGATGAGCTTGTCGGCGTGCTTCATCTCGCCGATCGACTCTTCGTAGATCTTCTTGCCCAGCCGCTCGAAGCCCCAGTGCTTCATCATGCGGGCGTGGAGGAAGTACTGGTTGATCGCCGTCAGCTCGTTCTTCAGGAGCTTGTTCAGTTCGGCGATGATCTGCGGGTTGCCCTTCATGGCGAACTCCTCGGCGGTGAATTCGCCCAACAAATACTCCGCGATTCCCGCGATGCAATCATTGAGTGCGCAATTGAGAAACGTTCGCTCAGAAATCTGAGCGCAACCGCCTCAGCGCCAGCAAGTGAGAACCACTCGCTGCATTTCCAGCCGACGACGCGCCCGGACCGCCTCCGTCAGCGCAAGCCGACGAAGGACAGAATGGCCATCACGATGACCACCAGGCCGACGAGATAGATGATCGAATTCATGGCGGGTCCTTCGCGGAAATTGCGTCCGTCGAAAACCCAAACGCGACGTTTGCGCCCAGGTTGCACCTCTTGCTGCAACATCGGCGCAATGTGCAACGTCTCTATCTTGATGGCGTTCATGTCGAACGCCGCCCGCCCGGGGAGTTTCCGGGCCAGCCTAAGGATACGCGTTATGCCCACCTTCACCCTTCCCAAGCTCCCGTACGCCGATGATGCGTTGGCGCCCGTCGTGTCGGCGAAGACCATCTCGTTCCACTACGGCAAGCACCACAAGGCCTACGTCGACAAGCTGAACGAGTTGGCCGCCGGCACGCCCTACGCCGAGATGTCCCTGGAGGACGTCATCAAGAAGTCGGCGAAGGACGAGAAGGGCAAGGCGATCTTCAACAACGCCGCCCAGATCTGGAACCACACCTTCTACTGGGATTCGATGACGCCGAAGGCCGGCGCGCCGGCCGGCAAGATCAAGAAGGCGCTCGACGACAGCTTCGGCGGCCTCGACGACTTCAAGAAGGCCTTCAAGGCGGCCGCGGTCGGCCAGTTCGGCAGCGGCTGGGCGTGGCTCGTGAAGGACAAGGGCGGCAAACTCAAGATCGAGACCACCTCCAACGCCGACACGCCGATCGCGCACGGCGGCACACCGCTGCTCGTCGCCGACGTCTGGGAGCACGCCTACTACCTCGACTACCAGAACCGCCGCCCCGACCATGTCGAGGCCTGGCTGGACAAGCTCGCGAACTGGTCGTTCGCCGAGAAAAACCTCGACTAGGAGCAAAAACGATGTTGGGCACCATTCTGCTGATCATCCTGATCCTGATCCTGATCGGTGCGTTGCCGACCTGGCCCTACAGCAGCGGCTGGGGTTACTACCCCAGCGGCGGCATCGGGCTGGTGCTCATCATCATCGTGATCCTGCTGTTGATGGGGCGCATCTAGCGCCCCTCTTCCGCGCTCTAGTACCTGAACGTCAGGTTGAGCGAGCCGAACTGCGTGAAGCGGTCCTGCTCGTAGAACTCGGGCGTACGCAAGATCTGCGTATAGGAGAAACGTACCCCCTTGTAGAGAATCGCGAGCCCGGCCTGGAGTTCGCCGACGAACGGGCGATGCGAGACGCGCAAGCTGTTTCCGTCGGTG
>SCVT01000342.1 GCA_004296815.1 Reyranella sp.
CGCGCTCGACCGCGTCGAGGGCATGCGCTGCGTGCTGGGCCTCTTCGAAGGCGTCTGCTCCGGCGCCGCCGACGGCTACTACCGCATGACCGACAAGCCGGCCTCGACGCTGCTGCATCTCGGCCCCGGCCTCGCCAATGCCGCGGCCAACCTGCACAACGCCAAGAAAGCCGGCTCGGGCATCGTCAACATCGTGGGCGAGCACGCGCTCTATCACATCAAGTACGACACGCCGCTTACCGCCGACATCGAAGGCATCGCGCGTCCCTTCTCGCATTGGGTGAAGACCTCGCCGACCGCCAAGACCGTGGCGACCGACGGCGCGGCCGCGATCCAGGCGGCGCGCGTGGCGCCGGGCCAGATCGCGACGCTCATCCTGCCGGCCGACACGGCGTGGACCGAGGCTGATGGCGTCGCCGAGACGCCCGCCACGCCGGCGCCGCCCAAGCCCGACAAGGATGTCGTGGTCGCCGCGGCCAATGCGCTGAAGCAGCCGAACTCGATGCTGTTCATCGGCGGCCGCTCGCTGCGTGCACGCGGTCTGGAGCTCGCCGGCAAGATCGCCGCCAAGACAGGCTGCAAGGTGCAGGGCGCCGGCGGCACGGCGCGCATCGAGCGCGGCGCCGGCCGCATTCCGCTGCTGCGCCTTCACTTCGTCGTCGAGACCGCGCTGGAGCAGCTCAAGGGCACCAAGCAGATGGTGCTGTGCGGCGCCAAGGCGCCGTACGCGTTCTTCGCCTATCCCGGCAAGCCGTCGGTCCTGTCGCCCGACGATTGCGAGATCTCCACGCTCTGCCCGGTCGACGGCGATCCGATCGCCGCGCTCGAAGCGCTGGCGATGGAGCTCGACGCGATGAACGAGAAGCCGCAGGGCATCGCGCAGCCCAAGCGGCCGGAGCGTCCGACGGGCAAGTTCACGCTCGACGGCCTCGGCCAGGCGCTCGGCGCCACGATGCCGGAAGGCGCGATCGTGGTGGACGAATCGGTGACGACGGGCCGCGGTTTCTTCCCGTTCAGCGCCGGCGCGCCGCCGCACGACTGGCTGAACAACATGGGCGGCTCGATCGGCTTCGGCGCGCCCGTCGCGGTCGGCGCCGCGGTCGCCTGCCCGGACCGCAAGGTCATCTGCATGATCGGCGACGGCTCGTCGATGTACACGATCCAGGCGCTCTGGACGATGGCGCGCGAGAACCTCGACGTCTGCGTGATGATCTTCTCCAACCGCAACTACAAGATCCTCTACAGCCAGCTCGCCGATGTCGGCGCCGCCAATCCCGGCCCGCGCGCCATCGACATGCTGACGATCGATCGCCCGACCCTGCAGTTCACCGAACTTGCCAAGGGCATGGGCGTGGCGTCCGCCAAGGCGCACGACCTCGACGAGCTGAACAAGCAGCTCACCTACGCGATGTCGACGAAGGGTCCGTACCTGATCGACGTGATCATGTAGGGCGCCGTCGGCCAACGTCATGGAAGAAGCCCGCCGACGCACGCTGCATGGTCGTCGCCGGGGCAAGAAGTTGCGGGCCGGGCAGCAGTCGCTGCTCGACACGTTGCTGCCGCGCCTCGCGCTCGCCCTGCCGACCGAACCCGTGGTCACGCCCGACAATGAGGTCGCCGAGAGCGCGGCGAAGATCGATCTCGCGCGCGCCTTCGGCGGCACTCTGCCGGCCGACGGCGTGTGGCTCGAGGTGGGCTTCGGCGCGGGCGAGCATCTCGTGTGGCAGGCCGAGCATCATCCTCAGGTCGGCCTGATCGGCTGCGAGCCTTACATCAACGGCGTCGCCAAGTGCCTGGCGCACATCGAGCGCACGGGCGTCACCAACATTCGGCTGTTCACCGACGATGCGCGCTTCGTGATGCAGGCCTTGCCGCCGCAATCGCTGAGCCGCGCCTTCGTGCTGTTCCCCGACCCGTGGCCCAAAACCCGCCACCACAAGCGCCGTTTCGTGCAGCGCTCCAACCTCGACGTGCTGGCCCGCCTTCTGAAGCCCGGCGCCGAGCTGCGGCTCGCGACAGACGATCCAAGCTACCTGCCCTGGATGGTCGAGCATGCCTGCATCCATCCGGCCTACGAATGGCTGGCCGAGGGCCCGGCGGACTGGCGCGGCCGGCCGGCCGACTGGCCGGGCACACGGTACGAGCAGAAAATGCTGGCCGGGCATAAGCCTGTTTTCCTGCGGCTGCGCCGGCGACACCATATATAGAAGTGTCGTCAGGTCCCCCCATAGGGGAGGGCGGGATTTCCTTGCTACTTCGCAGGCATAAGCCTATATCCGCGCCATCCTCATCGGGTTCGCAGGACGGACCAAACAAAAAGAGTGGGCCAACAGCCCGCTCTTTTGTTTTGGCCCAAGCCTAAAGACCCAAACCGTCGAGAAGCATCGCCCGCGTGACCGACCTGCTGCGTCGAATCGAAGACATCGTGGCCCCGACCATCGTCGGCATGGGCTTCGAGCTGGTTCGCGTCGCGCTGAGCCGCGGCGGCACGCTGCAGATCATGATCGAGCCCGCCAACGGCGGCCCGATGGATGTCGAGCAGTGCGCGGTGGTTTCGCGCGCGCTCTCGGCCGTGCTCGACGTCGAGGACCCGATCACCGATGCCTACACGCTCGAAGTGAGCTCGCCGGGCATCGACCGGCCGCTGACGCGCGCCAAGGACTATACGCGCTGGGCAGGCCACATCGCGCGCCTCGAGACGACGCTGCCGGTCGAGGGCCGCCGCCGTTTCAAGGGCACGCTGCTGGGCCTGGAAGACGGCGTGGTGCGCCTGCGTCTCGACGACGGCAAGGAGGCGGGCGTGCCGCTGGATGCCGTCTCGAGGGCCAAGCTCGAGTTGACCGACCGACTGATCGAAGAACACCGCCTGGCCGCCGAAGGGGCCAGGCAGACTCACTGAAGGAAGAGGGAAGAGACATGGCAACGACTGCCGATATCCCGCGTCTTGAAATGCTGCAGGTGGCCGACATGGTCGCCCGCGAAAAGGGCATCGAACGCGAGGAAGTGCTCGAGGCGATGGAACAGGCCATCCAGAAGGCCGG
This sequence comes from Reyranella sp., assembly GCA_004296815.1. Taxonomy (GTDB): domain Bacteria; phylum Pseudomonadota; class Alphaproteobacteria; order Reyranellales; family Reyranellaceae; genus Reyranella. The sequence continues at coordinate 3,042 of SCVT01000342.1, forward strand.
CCGCGCCAAGTACGGGCTGGAGCACGACATCCGCGCCGAGATCGACCGCAAGACGGGCGAGATCAAGCTGCTGCGCTACATGCAGGTGGCCGACCCGATCGAGAGCGAGAACACGCAGGTCTCGGTCGCCGAGGCCCAGCGCCGCAATCCCGAGGCGCAGGTCGGCGACTTCCTGACCGACGAACTGCCGCCGATCGACTTCGGCCGCGTCGCCGCGCAGACCGCCAAGCAGGTCATCACGCAGCGCATGCGTGAGAGCGAGCGCAAGCGCCAGTACGAAGAGTTCAAGGATCGCGTCGGCGAGATCGTGTCGGGCGTGGTCAAGCGCGTCGACTACGGCAACATCACCGTCGACCTGCAGCGCGCCGAGGGCGTCATCCGCCGCGACGAGACGATCCCGCGCGAATCCTTGCGCGTCAACGATCGCGTCCGCGCCTACATCTTCGACGTCCGCGAGGAGCCGCGCGGCCCGCAGATCTTCCTGTCGCGCAGCCATCCGCAGTTCATGGCGAAGCTGTTCACCCAGGAAGTGCCCGAGATCTACGACGGCATCATCGAGATCAAGGCGGTCGCCCGCGATCCCGGCAGCCGCGCCAAGATCGCCGTGCTCTCCCACGACAGCTCGATCGATCCGATCGGCGCCTGCGTCGGCATGCGCGGCAGCCGCGTCCAGGCCGTCGTGCAGGAGCTGCAGGGCGAGAAGGTCGACATCATCCCGTGGTCGAACGACACGGCCAACTTCATCGTCAACGCGCTCGCCCCGGCCGAGGTCAGCAAGGTGCTGATGGACGAGGAGACGACCAAGACCGAGGTCGTCGTGCCCGACGACCAGCTCAGCCTCGCGATCGGCCGCCGCGGCCAGAACGTGAAGCTCGCGTCCCAGCTCACCGGCTGGGAGATCGACATCATGACCGAGACCGAGGAGAGCGAGCGCCGCCAGAAGGAAACGCGCGAGCGCACCGAGCTCTTCAAGGCGACGCTCGACGTCGACGACGTCATCGCCCACCTGCTGGTGGCCGAGGGCTACGCGTCGGTCGAGGACGTGTCCGACTCCGAGGTCGAGGGGCTGGCCGGCGTCGAGGGCTTCGACGAGGAGATCGCCACCGAGCTGCAGCGCCGCGCCCGCGAGTACATCGAGAAGCGCGACGCCGAGCTGGCCGAGCGCCTCGCGTCTCTCGGCGTCTCCGAAGAGGTGCGCTCGGCCGAGGGTCTCACCCTGCCGATGCTGGTGGCGCTGGGCGATGCGGGCGTGAAGACGCTCGACGACCTGGCCGACCTCGCCTCCGACGAGCTGCGCGAGATCGTGGGCGAGAGCGCCATGGATAACGACACCGCCAACGCCATCATCATGAAGGCGCGCGAGCACTGGTTCCCGGCCGAGGAAGCGGCGCCTGGCGCCGACGCGGCCAAGGCCTGATCGGAGGAAAAGCCCGTTGGCCCTTGCCTACGCCATGACCGAACCCCATCTCACGGCCCCGCCCTCAGGTCCCGAATCAGGCGCTCCGGTGCGCACCTGCATCGTGACCGGCGAGGAGAGTGCGCCGGAGCGGATGATCCGCTTCGTCGTCGGGCCGGAGGGAGACGTCGTGCCCGACCTGGCGCGACGCCTGCCGGGGCGCGGCATGTGGGTGATGGCCCGCCGTGAGGTGCTGCAACGGGCGGTCGAGAAGGGTCTGTTCGCCAGGGCCGCGCGCAGCGCGGTCAAGGCATCGGACGATCTCGTCGACCGGGTCGAGGGGCTGCTGCTCGAGCGGCCCTTGGCCGATCTCGGGCGCGCGCGCCGCGCCGGCCGCGCGGTGTCGGGCTTCGTGAAGGTCGAGCAGATGATCGGCCGGAAGCAGGCCGGCTTGCTGGTCGTGGCCACCGAAGCGGAGGGCGACGGTCTCGGCAAGCTCGAGGCGACCGGCCTGCCGATCGAGAAGCTGGGCGATGCCGGGCTGCTCGGTGGAATCTTCGGCCGCGACCATGCGGTCTATGTGGCGATCGCCCGCGATGATGCGGGCGGCGCCTTCGTTGAGCGAATTGCGGTCGGAGCGGCGCGTTGGCGCGGTTTCCGGCTGAACGGCGCCGGTTGACGGGCCGGGGCGGACCAAGGACAACAGCCGACATGACGGAACAGAAAGAACAGAACAAGCCGACCAAGCCGCTGACCCTCTCGACGGCCTCGCGATCTGGCGCGGCGGCGAAGGCGGACGCGACCCAGGTGCGCCAGAAATTCTCGCACGGGCGTACGCGCGCGGTGACGGTCGAGGTCAAGAAGCCGGTGAAGCGGCCCACGGGGGCTGCCGCTGCGGCTCCTGCCGCTGCCCCGGCACCCGCACCGGCTCCCGAGCCCGCCAAGCCCGCGGCTGCGACCGCGCGTACCCTCAAGCTCGGCGCCGCGCCGGCGCCCCGGCCCACCGGCGCATCGCCGCGCCCGGCGGCCGGCGCCATCCTGCGGACGCTGACCGAGGAAGAGAAGGAAGCCCGCGCCAAGGCCCTGGACGACGCCAACCGCGACGCCGAGGTCGCCCGTGAGCGCGCCCGCGTCGAGGCTGCTCGCCGTGCGGTCGAGGACGAAGCGCGCAAGAAGTCCGACGAGGAGCACAAGAAGCGCCTCGCCGAGGAAGACGCGCGCAAGAAGTCCGAGGAAGAGGTCAAGCGCAAGGCCGACGCGCTCGTCCAGAAGCGCCTCGACCAGGCCGCGACCGCGGCACCTCAGACCACGATCGCCCGCCAGGCGCAGGAGATCGATGCCGGCGGACCGCCGGCTCCGGCCGCCGCGCCGCAGGCGCCGATCCGCCGTCCCGTGGGCGCTGCGCCCGCCGGCGAGATCCGCCGTCCGCTGCCGCCGCAGCGTTCGACGCTCCCGCCCAAGCGCCTGCCGCCGCCGACCGGCGCGCGTCGCGAGGCGCCGAAGCGCCGCAACGACAAGGTCGACGTCGGCCGCGCCGTCGCCGGCGAGAACGACTTCCGCAGCCGGTCGGTGGCGCAGCAGCGCCGCCGCCTGGAGCGCGAGCGTCGCCAGCAGTTCGGCAGCGCCGAGCCGCAGCAGAAGGTCTATCGCGAGGTCACGATCCCGGACACCATCTCCGTGCAGGATCTCGCCGCGCGCATGACCGAGCGTGGCGCCGACGTCATCAAGACGCTGATGCGCATGGGCGTGATGGCGACCATCAATCAGCCCATCGACGCCGATACGGCGGAGCTGGTCGTGACGGAAATGGGCCACCGGCCCAAGCGCGTCACCGAAGGCGACGTCGAGACCGGTCTCGCCGACTCGGCCGATGCCGAGGAGACGCTGGTCGCGCGTCCGCCGGTCGTCACGATCATGGGCCACGTCGACCACGGCAAGACCTCGCTGCTCGACGCGCTGCGCGCCACCGACGTGGCCGCGCACGAAGCGGGCGGCATCACCCAGCATATCGGCGCCTACCAGGTGACCCTGCCCTCCAAGCAGAAGATCACCTTCCTCGACACCCCGGGCCACGAGGCGTTCACCGCCATGCGCGCCCGCGGCGCCAAGGTGACGGACATCGTCGTGCTGGTGGTGGCCGGCGACGACGGCGTCATGCCGCAGACCAAGGAGGCGATCGCCCACGCCAAGGCGGCGGGCGTGCCGATCATCGTGGCCGTCAACAAGATGGACAAGGCGGGCTCCGATGCCAGCCGCGTGCACAACGAGTTGCTGCGCGAGGAGATCCAGGTCGAGCCGCTGGGCGGCGACGTCCAGTCGATCGAGGTCTCGGCGACCCAGCGGATGAACCTCGACAAGCTCGAGGAAGCCATCCTTCTGCAGGCCGAAGTGCTCGAACTGAAGGCCAATCCCGAGCGCGCCGCCGACGGCGTCGTGATCGAAGCCAAGCTCGATCCGGGCCGCGGCTCGGTCGCGACCGTGCTGGTGCAGCGCGGCACGCTCAAGGTCGGCGACATCCTGGTCGCAGGCTCCGTGTGGGGCCGTGTGCGTCGCCTCGTCGACGACCACGCGCAGGCCGTGGAGAGCGCAGGCCCGGCCTTCCCGGTCGAGGTCCTGGGTCTCGCCGGCACGCCGCAGGCGGGCGATGAATTCCACGTCGTGGACAGCGAAGCGCGTGCGCGCGAGATCTCCGACTTCCGCTCCCGTCGCGATCGTCAGCTCGAGCTGGCGCGCGCCGCGGGCGGCCGCGGCACCCTCGAGGAGATGATCAAGGGCATCCGCGAGGGCACGGCCAAGGAACTGCCGGTGCTGATCAAGGCGGACGTGCAGGGCTCGGCGGAAGCGCTGGCCGGCGCGCTGTCGCGCCTCTCGACGGAAAAGGTCGTGACCCGCGTCGTCTACTCGGGTGTCGGCGGCATCAGCGAGGCCGACATGACGCTGGCGAAGGCGTCGGGTGCGCTGATCATCGGCTTCAACGTGCGTGCCAACCCGCAGGCTCGCGAGATCGCCAAGCGCGACAAGGTCGACATCCGCTACTACAGCATCATCTACAAGGTCACCGAGGACATGCAGGCCCTGATGGTCGGCCTCCTCGACCCGACCTACAAGGAGACGCTGGTCGGCAACGCGCAGATCCGCGAAGTCTTCAAGGTCACCAAGGCCGGCAACGTCGCGGGCTGCATGGTCACCGACGGCAAGGTCACGCGTGGCAACAAGGTTCGCCTGCTGCGCGACAACGTGGTGATCCACGAGGGCACGCTGAAGACGCTCCGCCGCTTCAAGGACGAAGTGAAGGAAGTGCAGCATGGCTTCGAATGCGGCATGGCCTTCGAGAACTACGAAGACATCAAGGTCGGCGACATCATCGAATGCTTCGACGTCGAGCAGGTCCAGCCGACGCTGTAATCGGCCGGACCTTCTCGCTTCACGAACGATTGGAGTAGCGCCATGTCCAGGCGTCGCTCAACTGACAGCAACGACCGTCGCGGTCCCAGCCAGCGCCAGCTGAGAGTCGGCGAGGAGATACGTCATCTCCTCGCGGAGCTGCTGGAGCGTGGCAACATGCGCGATCCCGACCTCCGCGACGCCACGATCACCGTCACGTCGGTCGACATCAGCCCCGATCTGCGCAACGCCACGGCCTACGTCATGCCGCTGGGCGGCAGCGACAAGGAACGGCTGTTGGGGGCCTTGAAGCGCGCCGCGCCATGGTTCCGCGGCCGGGTCAGCGAGAAGGCCGGCCTGCGCAGCGCGCCCGA
>SCVT01000343.1 GCA_004296815.1 Reyranella sp.
CATCGGTGCGCCGACCATGCCGAGAATTCCCTCGCCCGAAAGCAGGTAGCGCAGGCCCTGCGTCACCCAGCCCAACCCGCGCGCCGTGTCGTTGTAGACGATGCCCGGCGTTCCGACGGTCCAGCGTGTGCGCGGCGCGTAGTGGTCGCGAAGGTTCTCGCCGACGCCTGCAAGCGCATGGCGCGCCTCGATGCCCAGCGCCTTCAGTCGCTCCGGCTGGCCGATGCCTGAAAGCTCGAGGAGCTGCGGCGAGTTGATCGACCCGGCGCACACGATGACTTCACGGCCGGCGCGCGCCTCGCGGACGTCGCCGCCGATGCGATAGCGCACGCCCGTGCACCGCTTGCCCTCAAGGGCGAGGCCGAGCGTCAGCGCGCCGGTCTCGATGCGCAGGTTGGAGCGCCCACGCGCCGGATCGAGATAGCAGCGCGCCGTGCTCATGCGGCGGCGCGAGGCGATCGTCGCCTGGCTCATGGCGATGCCGTCCTGACGTGCGCCGTTGTAATCGGGGTTGTGCGCGATGCCGAGCTGGCCGGCCGCTTCGATCACCGCCCGGTAGAACGGATCGCGCGCCGGTGGATCGGTCACACGTAGGGGCCCATCGCGTCCGCGGAAGCGATCGTCGCCGCCACCCTCGTAGGCCTCCATCTTCCGGAAGAAGGGCAGCACATCTTCGTACGCCCAGCCCTGGTTGCCCATCTGCGCCCAGGTGTCGAAGTCCTGCGCCTGACCGCGCACGAAGGCGAGGCCGTTGAGCGAGCTCGAACCACCGAGCATGCGTCCGCGCGGCACGGGGATGCGGCGACCGCCGGTGTTCGCCTCCGGCTCGGCGCTGTAGAGCCAGTTGACCGCGGGATTGGCGATCATCCGCGCATAGCCGACCGGAACGGTCGACCAGGCCGAACCGGCGGGGCCCGCCTCGAGCAGTAGAACCTTGTGGCGCGGATCGGCCGACAGCCGGTTGGCGACGACGGCGCCCGCGGAACCCGCGCCGACGATGATGTAGTCGTAGTCCATTGCCTCTATTGGTCGCCTGTCATGCGGCACTGTCAACGAATGCGTCTCGACCTGCGACGCGCCGCGGGCGAAGCTCTGCGCAAATGAACGAAACGCCCCCAGATCGACACGCGCGCTGGACGCATCGCCTGCCGTTCTACTACGGCTGGGTCATCATCGCCGTGGCCTTCGTCACCATGGCCATCGCCGTGACAGCGCGCACCGCCTATTCGCTCCTGATGCCGCCGCTGATCGACGAGTTCGGCTGGGATCGCGGGCTGGCCGCCGGCGCCTTCTCCTTCGGCTTCCTTGTCTCGGCGGTGCTGAGCCCGATCGTCGGCCGCGTCATGGACCGGCGCGGGCCTCTGGTCGTGATCGAGAGCGGCGTGGTGCTGGTGTCGGCTGGTCTCCTGCTGGCACCCGCCATCGAGACGCCGCTGCATCTCTATCTCACGCTCGGTCTCGCCGTCGGCTGCGGCGCCAACCTGATGACCTTTACCGCGCACTCGCAATTCCTGCCGAATTGGTTCGTGCGCCGGCGCGGCCTCGCCGTCAGCGTCGCCTTTTCGGGAGTCGGCGTGGGGGCCATCGTCCTGCTGCCGTGGCTGCAGTCGATCATCGAGGGCGAGGGGTGGAGGGCTGCCTGCTGGGCGATGGGCCTGCTGGTGCTGCTGGCGCTCGGACCGCTCAATCTGCTGGTGCGCCGCCGGCCGCAGGATATCGGGCTGTTGCCTGATGGAGAGCGCCGCGAGGCGACCCCGGGCGGGACCCGAAAGCCGTCGAACATTGTCGATGTCGCCTGGACGTCCATCGAATGGACGCTCGGCCGTGCAGCGCGGACCGGTCGCTTCTGGTGGATCATCGTCGGCTTCTTCTCCGCGCTCTTCGCCTGGTACGCGGTGCAGGTGCATCAGACGAAGTATCTGATGGAGATCGGGTTCGATCCGCTGACGGCTGCCTGGGGACTGGGGATCGTGAGCGTCGTCGCCATCCCGGGCCAGATCGGCCTCGGCGCGCTGTCGGATCGCATCGGCCGCGAATGGATCTGGACGGTGGGATGCGCCGGCTTCGCCATCTGCTACGCCGCGCTCATCGCCCTGGAGCAGACGCCGTCGCCCGCGTTGCTCTGGATCATGATCATCTCGCAGGGAGCGCTGGGCTACGCGTTGACCTCCGTGATGGGCGCCATCGTCGCAGAGATCTTCGAGGGCCCGCACTTCGGCTCGATCTTCGGCACCATCACCATCGCCCTGATCGGTGGCGGCGCGGCAGGCCCCTTCGTCGCGGGCGTCATCCACGACCTGACCGGCAGTTACCGGCCGGCCTTCGTGCTGGCGATTGCCTGCTGCGTCGTATCGGCCATTGCGATCTGGATCGCGGCACCGCGCAAGGTGCGGCTGGTGCCGGGTCGGGTCACGGCCCGGATGCGGCGATGACGACGGCCTTCAGTGCAGGCGTCGCACGTGTGGCGTACCCTCGCACGGCAGGTAGCGCGCACCACCCTTCATGATCATCGCCAGTCGGCGCTTGTCCTGGAGGACGCGCACGTCGGCGAGAGGATCGCCGTCGACCAGCAGAAGGTCCGCGAGAAAGCCCGGCTTGATCTGCCCGAGCTCATGTCCGCGCCGCATGATCTCGCCGCCGGTCCGCGTCGCTGCTTGCAGAGCCTCGCTGGCCGTGAACCCGAAATGCGTCACGAAGTGCTCCAAGTCGCGTGCGTTGGTGCCCTGGGGGTTGGCTGCAAAGCCGTAGTCGCCGCCGACCACGATCCGGATGCCGCGCTTGCGCATCTCGTTGTGCGTGCGGCAGGTCGCTTCGTACAGCGGCTTGAGGCGCTCGAGGAACCCCTGGCCCTGCCATGAATTGTCGCCGCGGAGACTCTCCAGGCGGGCGAGCACGATGCCGATGGCCGGGCCGGTGAAGATGCGATCCTTTGCGGCCTCGAGCATGTCGAGAGCCTCTTCGTCGGCGTAGTCGCAATGGTAGATTATGTCGACGCCGTTGCGCAGCGCGCTCTTCACGGCGTCCGAGGCGCGCGCATGCGCCGCCACGCGACGGCCGATCGTGTGCGCGGCCTCCACGCCGGCCACCACCTCGGCATCGGTCATCACCGCCGCTTCCGATGGCGCGGACTCTGTGCCGTAGTCGCCCGAGATGTTCAGCTTGATCGTGTCGCAACCCTCGCGCAGGCAGAGCCGTGCCATGCGGCGCACCTCGTCGGGGCCGTCGACGGCGACACCGAAGCTGTCCTGATGCAGATGCAGGCGCCTGCCGTCGCCCAAGCCGCCGGTGACCGTGAGTTCCGGACTGGCCGCCAGCAAACGCGGGCCGTCGCAGAGCCCGCGCTCGATGGCGTCGCGCACCGCGACGTCGAGCCTGATCTTGGCGGCCGCCGCGGAGCAGGCGCTGGTGAAGCCCGCGCCCAGAAGCTTTCGTGCGGCATCCATGGTGAGCAGGGCGTGGTCCTCCGGCGGCAACTCGCCGAGCGCCGTTCCGCGCGGCGTGTCGACGAAGGACAGATGGGCGTGGCCCTCGACCAGTCCGGGGATCAGGAATTTTCCGCGTCCGTCGAGCCGTTCGGCGCCGTCGGCTGCAGACAGGGATTCCGCCGCCGGCGCCACCGCCACGATGCGTTCGCCCTCAACCAGGACCTGGCCGGGGAACGGCGACGCGCCGCTCCCGTCCCAGACGGTTGCGTGCTCGATCAGCAGCCTCATCCCATCAACCCCGGAGCACCTTGCCGGCCTTGGCTTCGGTAAGTCGGCCCTGTTCCCAGGTCACGGCACCGTTCACGACCGTGTACTCGACACCGCGTGACGGCATGACGATGCGCTTGGCATTGCCTGGCAGATCGAAGCGGCGTTCCCCATGGTTGCTTGAGCCGATGCGCGAGGGATCGAAGATCGCAACATCCGCCGGCGCGCCCTTCACCAGCCGCCCGCGATCCTTCAGGCCGAAGAGATCGGCCGGATCGGAGGTCAGCTTGCGGATGCCTTCCTCCAGCGTGATCGCCTCCTTCTCGCGCACCCAGGTGCCGAGGAGATAGGTCGGGTAGCCGGCATCGCACAGCATGTCGAGATGTGCGCCGCCGTCGCCCAGCGCCATCAGGATCGACTTATTGTTCAGGAGCTCGCGCATCCTGTCTTCGCGCGTGTTCCACGACGAGATGGTGAACTCGACATTGAGATCGTCGGCCAGCACCAGGTCGAGGAAGGCGTCGACCTCGTCCTTGCCTTGGAGCTTCGCCACCTCCGCGATCGACTTGCGCTCAAGCTGTTTGAGCGCCGGGTTCTTGACTTCATGCACCACGATGCGGCGCCAGTCGCTGAATCCCGTGGGGTTCTTGAGGTCGTGGCGGAAGGCGTTACGGAATGCCGGATCGGCATAGACCTTCTTCTGTGCCTCCTTGTTGGTGTCGGCGAACACGCGCTTCCACGAGGGGAAAGCGGCGAAGGCGAACGGATTTTCCATCGTGCATTCGCGCGTCAGCGGCAGCGGTGAGGTCTGCGGCCGCGCGCCCTTGGCGATCTGCGGGGCTGCGAGCCGTAACGTGTTGCGCACCGCCTCGGGAATGTCGTCGCGATCGAACAGGGCGATGAAGGTCACCGGCCGGCCGCTCTCTTCCAGCAGGAAGT
>SCVT01000344.1 GCA_004296815.1 Reyranella sp.
CCCATCGAGACGCGGATCGGCGACAGCATGGTGAGGTTGGTGGTGACGCTGTTCTGGATCGCGGCGATCCAGGCCGGGTCGACCGCGACGGCGCGGGCGAGCGCGGTCTCCATCGGCATCAGCATGGCATTGGCCGCCGCACCGCTGCCCGTCAGGAAGCCACCGACCGCGGCGAATAATGGAACGCCCAGCGCCGCGCCGCGACCAGCCGCCGCGCGCAACGCCTCGGCAATGGCGGTCGCCATGCCGGAGCCCACGTAGAATTCAGCCATCACCACGAAGGCCACCGTCACGGTGCAGGCGCGCCACGAGCCGCGCAGCGCCTCGCCGGCGATCTTCGTGAGCGGCGTGCGGGCCGCGAGCGCGACCACGATGCCGATCAGCAGCAGCCAGAAACCCGGCGCATAGAACGGTGCGAAGGCCGGCTGGTTCTCGTAGGGCTTCATCGCCCAGAGCGGCCGCAGCACGTCGCGCAGCGGCGGCACCAGTCGCGTGGCGCAAAGCGCCAGCGTCAGCGCGACATAGGGCGCGGCGGCGGCGAGCGTCGTGCGCATCCGCGTCGCATCAGGCCGCTCGTCGCGCCAGAAGCGCACCGCGAGCAGCAGCGCGCAGGGCGCGGCGCCGGCGATCTCGACGTCGCTGATGCGGTTGGCGCCCCAGATCAGCGCCAGCAGCAGCGCGGTCCACAGAAGATCGTCGAGCTTCTGCAGCGTCGGCACCTCGACGCCGGCGTCGCGCGCGAAGCGCCAGTAGAGCAGGAGATAGAGCGCGTGGATCGGCACCTGCAGCACCGCCGAGGCGAGGCCGAGCTCGTTCGGCGTCATGCCGGCGAGCGTGGCACCCACGGTCGTGCCGATGGCGAGCGCGCCCCACGGCACCAGCGACTGGCTGTAGAGGCCGAGCAGCAGCGCCGGCATGCCGCCGATGCCGAGGCGGCGCAGCGCCGTCAGCGCGATGATGTAGCCCACGCCGAATCCGGTGACCGACTCGGCGAACGGCGCCAGCAGGAAGCAGACCGAGAAGAGCCGCCGCGGCGTCGCCTCGAGGGCCGCGTCGCCGCCTGCGCTGGCGCGCGCCAGGTTGGCGCGATGGAAGAAGAGCCCGGTGACGATGATCGCCACCACGTGCCAGGAGAGCCAGAGGCCGGCCGGCACCTCGCGGCGGAAGAGGGCGGCCACCGCCGCCGGCCCGTCCGGCATCACCAGGGTGGCGGAGGCCGCGAGCGTCGCGGCGAGGCCCGCGAGGCCCGCCACCAGGGCGCTCGCCCGCCCCGAGGCCAGCAGGCCCAGCACCAGGAGCAGGGGGAGGAGGGACAGCAGGGTCGTCATGGCGGCAGCCTCTATAGCCTGCCCACCGACCCGGGGGCCGAATAAACTACTGGCAGGATTGGCAAAACGCCGCCTTGCGCGGCCGCCGGCTTTCCCTTAAACCCGCCGCCGTGCCCCGATAGCTCAGCTGGTAGAGCACGTCATTCGTAATGATGGGGTCGGCGGTTCGATTCCGTCTCGGGGCACCACTCT
>SCVT01000345.1 GCA_004296815.1 Reyranella sp.
CGCGACAACCCGCTGGTCACCCAGGCGCGTATCCGCTTCTATGCCGGCGTGCCGCTGCTCAGCCACGACGGCCTGCCGATCGGCGCGCTCTGCGTGATGGACGAGAAGCCGCGCGCGCTGGCACAGGCCGAGGCCGAGGCGCTGGCCGATCTGGGTCGCCAGGTCATGGCGGTGCTCGAGCTCAACCTGGCGCGCCGCCGGCTCGAGAGCGTGCTGCACCGCGCGAGCGGCGGCTTCTTCACCCTCGATCCCGAGTTCCGCGTCACCTTCGCCAATGCCGGCGCCGCCCGGTTGCTCGGCGCGCGCGCCGACGCACTGCCCGGCGCCTCGCTCTGGACGGCCGCCCGCGTGGCCGACAAGGGCCGTCTCGGCGAGGGCCTGCAGCGGGCCGCGCGCAGCGGCGCGGCGGCACGCTTCGAGGCCTACCACGCCCCCTCCGAATGCTGGCTCGACGTCGCCGTCGATCCCTCGCCGGAGGGGCTGACGATCCACATCGACGACATCACCGCGCGCCGTCGCGAGGAGCTGACCCAGCGCGCCAGCAACCGCATCCTGCGCCTGATCGCGCTCGGCGGCTCGCTGCCCGTCATCCTGCGCGCCGTTGCGCGTTCCATCGGCGACATCTCGCCGGGCCTGCGCGCCGCGATCATGACGGTCGAGGGCAGCGGCGCCCTCAAGACGGCCGCCGCTCCGTACCTGCCGCCCGCCTTCGTCAGCGCCCTGGAGGGGTTGTCGGTCGGCCCCGCCTCCGGCTGCTGCGGCACCGCCGCCTTCCGGCGCGAGCTCACGGTCGCGGCCGACATCGACACCAGCCTGCTCTGGGCGGGACGCCTGCGCGAACAGGCCATCGCCCACGGGCTGCACGCCTGCTGGTCGATGCCGGTGACGACCCACACCGACGGCTCCGTCGTGGCGACCTTCGCGGTCTATCGCGACGAGCCGCGCGGCCCGAGCGACGCCGACCTCGCCGTGCTGACGCACTTCGCCAAGCTGGCGACGATCGGCATCGAGCATGTGCGCCGCGAGGAGGCGCTGCGCGAGAGCGAGCGCCGCATGGTCCAGCTCGCCGAGAATGTCGACGAAGTGTTCTGGATCTCGAATCCCGATGGCCGGGGCCTGGCCTACATCAACCCCGCCTACGAGAAGATCTCGGGGCGCCGCTGCGAGGATCTCTATCGCAATCCCCGCGAGCTGATCGATGCCATCCACCCCGAGGACCGCATCAAGATCAACCTCGCGCCGAAGCGCTTCCCCGACGGCTCGTTCGCCAACGAATACCGGCTGATCCGTCCCGACGGTGCCGTCAGATGGATCGAGGATCGCCGCTTCCCGGTGCGCGGCCGTGACGGCGAGACCATGCAGACCGTCGGCGTCGCCAAGGACGTCACCGATGCCAAGCTCGCCGAGTCGAGGCTGCGCGAGAGCGAGGAGCGCTTCCGCATCGTCGCCCTGACCACGGCCGACGTGGTGTGGGACTGGAACCTGATCGACAACACGGTCAACTGGAACGACGGGCTGACGCGGCGCTTCGGCCACGAGTCGGGCCCCAATGCGCCGGTGTCGAGCTGGAAGGACTTCATCCATCCCGACGACCTCAAGCGCGTCATGGACGGCGTCCATGCCGTGATCGACGGCACGGCCGAGGAATGGCAGGACGAATATCGCTTCCAGCACGCCGACGGCACCTGGACGACCGTCACCGATC
>SCVT01000035.1 GCA_004296815.1 Reyranella sp.
AGGTCGTGCTGGTCATGGCCGAGGCCGATGGAAGGCCGGTGGGCGGCGCGCTCAACCTCAAGGGCGACGACACGCTCTACGGCCGCTACTGGGGCTGCCTGGAGAGCCACGCCTTCCTGCATTTCGAGGCGTGCTACTACCAGGCGATCGACTATGCGATCGCGCACGGTCTACAGAGGGTCGAGGCCGGTGCGCAGGGCGACCACAAGATCCAGCGCGGCTACCTGCCGGTGCCGACCTTCTCGGCGCACTGGATCGTCGACAAGGGCTTCCGCAGCGCCGTCGACGACTATCTCAGGCGCGAGCGCCCCGCCGTGGAGCAGGAGATCGAAGGCCTGAAGCAGTATTCGCCGTTCCGTAAGGAGAACGAGGCATAGGTCGAGCGGAGCTCGGCCAATTAGCGTCAGGACATTGCGAAGCAATGTCCGAGAGCGTCGACCGGTGCCAGCACCGGATTACTTGCCCTTCATCAGCACGCCGAGGAAGAAGACCACGAAGAAGACGGCGTAGGCGGTGACGTCCAATCCGCCGAACTGCAGTCCCTTCCAGCCGCTATTGTCGATGATGAAAAGAACCACCCAGTAGACCGCGGTGGCGAGCACCGCGGCCCTGAGAGCGACCCAGAGCGGTCGCAGGAAGGTCATTCAGCCCCGTTCATTCCGCCAGCACCGGCTCCTGGCTGGCCGGCGGAAGGGCGCCGCGCTCGGGCGGCAGGAAGGTGAAGGCGAGCTTGGCCGCATCGCCCTGGCCCTCGACGTCAACACGGACCGTGCCGCCGTCGGACAGCTTGCCGAAGAGGACCTCCTCGGCGAGCGGCTTCTTCACGTACTCCTGGATGATGCGGGCGAGCGGCCGGGCGCCGAACAGCTTGTCGTAGCCCTTCTCCGCCAGCCAACGGCGCGCCGCGTCGTTCAGCTCGATGAAGACCTTGCGGTCGGCAAGCTGGCCTTCGAGCTCCGCCACGAACTTGTCCACCACCTTGCCCATGCTCTCGGGGCCGAGGTTGGCGAACTTGATGATCGAGTCGAGGCGGTTGCGGAACTCCGGCGCGAACAGCCGGTTGATCGCATCGTCGTCCTCGTCATGGCGCTGCTCGCGGCCGAAACCCAGTGCAGGCTTGGCGATGTCGGCGGCGCCGGCGTTGGTCGTCATGCAGAGGATGACGTTGCGGAAATCCACCGTCCGGCCGTTGTGGTCGGTGAGCTTGCCGTAGTCCATCACCTGCAGGAGCACGTTGAAGACGTCGGGATGCGCCTTCTCGATCTCGTCGAACAGCACCACGCAGTGCGGGTGCTGGTTCACCTTGTCGGTGAGCAGGCCGCCCTGGTCGAAGCCGACATAGCCCGGAGGCGCGCCGATCAGGCGGGAGACGCTGTGGCGCTCCATGTACTCCGACATGTCGAAGCGCACGATCTCGAGGCCGAGCAGCCGCGCGAGCTGGCGCGTCACCTCGGTCTTGCCGACGCCGGTCGGGCCCGCCAGCAGATAGCTGCCGATCGGCTTCTCCGGTGCGCGCAGGCCGGCCCGCGCCAGCTTGATCGAGGCGGCGAGCTGGTCGATCGCGCGGTCCTGGCCGAACACGACCGTCTTGAGGTCGCGGTCGAGGCTGCGCAGCAGCTCGGTGTCGTCCTTGCTGACGCTCTTGGGCGGGATGCGGGCGATCTTGGCGACGATCTCCTCGATATCCGACACCTCGATGGTCGTCTTGCGCTGGTCGGGCGTGCGCAGCATCTGCGCGGCGCCGACCTCGTCGATCACGTCGATCGATTTGTCGGGCAGCTTGCGGTCGTGCATGTAGCGCGCCGACAGCTCGACCGAGGCCTTGATGGCCTCGTCGGTGTAGGTCACGTGGTGATGCTTCTCGTAGACCGGCTTCAGGCCCTTCATGATCTCGATCGCGTCGCTGATCGTGGGCTCCGGCACGTCGATCTTCTGGAAGCGGCGGACCAGCGCGCGGTCCTTCTCGAAGTAGTTGCGGTATTCCTTGTAGGTGGTCGAGCCGATGCAGCGCAGGTCGCCCGACTGCAGCGAGGGCTTCAGCAGGTTCGACGCGTCCATCGAGCCGCCCGACGTGGCGCCGGCGCCGATGATCGTGTGGATCTCGTCGATGAAGAGCACCGAGTTCGGCTTCTTCTTGAGTTCGGTGAGCACGGCCTTCAGCCGCTCCTCGAAGTCGCCGCGATAGCGTGTGCCGGCCAGCAGCGCGCCCATGTCGAGCGCGTAGATGATCGACTCCTTCAGGACCTCCGGGACCTCGCCGTCGACGATCTTGCGCGCCAGGCCCTCGGCAATGGCCGTCTTGCCCACGCCGGGTTCGCCGACATAGAGCGGATTGTTCTTGGTGCGGCGGCACAGGACCTGGATGGTGCGCTCGACCTCGTGGGCGCGACCGATCAGCGGATCGACCCGGCCCTCGCGGGCCTTCTGGTTGAGATCGACGCAGTACGCGGCCAGCGCCTCGTTGCCCTGCTTGGCGGCGGGTTCCGCACCCGCCTCCTCTTCCGAGCCGCTGACGCGGCGCGCGCGGGCACGGCCCGGGACCTTGGCCTTGCCGTGGCTGATGTAGTCGACCGCGTCGAGGCGGGTCATGCCCTGGTTCTCGAGGAACGACACCGCGTGGCTGTCGCGCTCGGAGAACAGCGCGACCAGCACGTTGGCGCCGGTCACTTCCTTGCGGCCCGACGACTGGACGTGCACGGCGGCACGCTGGACGACGCGCTGGAAGCCCGCGGTCGGCAGCGGCTCGCTCGGGTTCTGCGTGATGATGCCCTTGAGGCGGTTGTCGACGAAGGCCTCGAGGTCGTGGCGCAGGCGATCGATGTCGACGCCGCAGGCCTTGAGAACGGGGGTCGCGTCCTCGTCCTCGGTCATCGCCAGCAGCAGATGCTCCAGCGTCGCGTACTCATGGCGGCGTTCGCCTGCGAGCCCGAAGGCGCGATGCAGGGACTTCTCGAGGTTCTTGGACAGCATGGACATCGAACCACCTCGACTGGGAAACGGACTACTCGGTACTCGCTACTCTTTCTCCAACGTGCACTGGAGAGGGTGCTGGTTCTTGCGGGCGTAGTCGACCGTCTGGGTCACCTTGGTTTCGGCGATCTCGTAGGTGTAGACGCCGCAAACACCCACGCCCTTCTGGTGGACGTGGAGCATGACCTGGGTCGCCTCGTCGCGATTCTTCTGGAAGATGTTCTGCAGGACGTCGACCACGAACTCCATCGGCGTGTAGTCGTCGTTCAGCATCAGCACCTTGTACATCGAAGGCTTCTTGGTGCGCGTCCGGGTGAGCGTCAGGGCGCCGGTACGGCGCTCGCCGTCGCCATCGCCGCCCCCGTCGCCATCGTCACGGCGCGGCGGTTGCTGCGGCGGCCCGCCCGGCGGCTCGTTGGGGCCGCCTGCCCGCCATTCGCCCTCACCGCGCAGAAATTCCATCGTCCCGATCACTGTCCCTGTCGCGCTCCAAACCCAAGCCACATGGGAATTATATAGGGTGCGCAAGCGGTTCCGCTACCTCGGTCGGAGCCCATCCTTCCCCACAACCAGCATCCAGCGATCCGCCCGGGCTCGATGCACCGGTGCGTTCATGTCGCGGCGCAGTTCGGCCGGCTCGAGTTTGCGTGGCGGATTGACGGGAATCTTCACGGTGTCCCACGCAAAGAGCCGCGCCGAGAACTTCACGTTCGCGAAGCCGTCGGTCGGATAGTGATAGGCTTGGAAGCCCCACACGCCGTTCCGGCACGAGGCGACTGTCCACCAGAAGTCGTTGTCCGGCAGGCGCAGCCCATCCTTCGGCGGGCCGAAAGCACGGCTTTCCTCCATCAACCCTACGAGCTCACGGGTTTCCCCGGCGTTCAGCAGCCGCTGGCCGCGCTTCATGCTCCACGGCCCGAAAATGTCGGAAGGATCCGAGAGCAGCATGTTCGTGATGCCGGGCGTCACGTTGCCCTGGTCGACCAGGACGCCGATGTTCATGCCGGCCGTGCCGTCGGGCTGCAGGTAGATCTCGTAGACCCGGACCTGCTCCTCCCAAAGGGCGTTGTAGACCAGCCGCAGATGGTTGCGGCCGCCCGGTTCGCAGGCCGCCCTTATGTCCTTGGCGGCGACGAAGTCGAACCAGTTGAAGCTGCGCACGATGGGCTTGTCGACGTTTCGGTCGGCCCGCTGGGCCGACGCCGTCAGAGGCAACAATGTCGCAAGGGCCGCCACCATCGCAAAAATTGCCTTCATTCCAGCCTCCTAGTCGCCCCGAGCATAATCCGGTCCAACTTGGGCAGCAGGGCGGCAGGCAGGAAGTTGCATAACCCCACAAACTTTAGTAATGTTGCAGCAATTGCCTATAACCTATTGGCTAGGCACAAAAATCAGATTTTGCGTATGGCGTATTCGCAATGACTTTCCCCCTCAGGCGAATCGCGGCCGGCCTTTCCTGGCTCGCCGTCGGTATCCTTTTTTCCGGCGCTACCCTGGTGCCCCTTCCCGTCGACGCCCAGACGACGTCGGTGAAGCGTGCTGCGCCCACGTCCAAGGCCAAAGCCAAGGCGAAGAGCGCGCCCCGCGCCTCGTCCTGGGTGCCCAACCCGGCCGTCAGCGGCCGTGACGCCTACCTGATCGTCGACGCCCAGAGCGGCCGCGAACTGGCGTCGGACAATCCCGACGACCTCCGTCACCCGGCGTCACTCACGAAGCTGATGACGATCTACCTCGCCTTTTCGGCCCTCGACTCGGGCCGCCTGTCGCTGGGCGACGGGCTGCAGGTCTCGGTCAACGCACTCAACGCGCCGCCCACCAAGATGGGCATGCAGCCCGGCGGCACGGTCAACGTGCGCGACGCCGTCATGGCGCTGGTCACGCGCTCGGCGAACGATGCGGCTGTTCTGCTGGCCGAGGGCATGGCCGGCAGCGAGGAGGCCTTCGCCCGCCTGATGACGCAGAAGGCGCGCCAGCTCGGCATGAGCTCCACCGTGTTCCGCAACGCTTCGGGCCTGCCCAACAGCGAGCAGGTCACGACGGCGCGCGACATGGCCAAGCTCGCCTTCGCGCTGATGCGCGACTACCCACACTACTACGGGGTCTTCTCGGTGCAGAGCTATGCCTACCGCGGCCGCACGCTGGAGAACCACAACCGCATGCTCGGCAACTACGAAGGCGCCGACGGGCTCAAGACCGGCTACACGAACGCCTCGGGTTTCAACCTGGTCATGTCGGCCGTGCGCGACAACCGCCGCCTGATCGGCGTCGTGATGGGCGGCAGCAGCGCCGCCGGCCGCGACCGCATCATGGCCGCCCACATGGACCGCGGCTTCGCCATGGCACAGGCCATGCAGCTCTCGCCCTGGACCTCGATCCGCAAGCCGGGCTCCGCCCGCTACACCGCCGCCCAGTTCGATCCCGGCTCCAGCTTCGCCGAGGCCTATCGCCCGCCGGCGCCGGCCGCCAAGGAAGAGGCACCCAAGCAGGTGACGCCGCGCTATGCGGGCTTCGTGCCGCCCGCTCCCGCCGCACCGGCCACCACGACGGCCTTCTCGGCGACGCCCGCGACCGCGACGCCGGCCCCTGCAGCACCGGATCCCGGCTCGCCGGCGATCGGGAGCTGGGTGATTCAGGTTGGTTCGTTCAACGAGCCGCAGGCCGCGCAGGCAGCACTCCAGCGCGCCTCATCGGCGTTGCCCGACGGCGCCCGCTCGGCATCGGCAGTTGTCGACGAAGTCCAGATGGCCAGCCGCACGTTCCACCGCGCGCGCATCACCAATCTCACCCAGGAGCAGGCGGTCGACGGCTGCAAGCG
Source organism: Reyranella sp. (assembly GCA_004296815.1). Taxonomy (GTDB): domain Bacteria; phylum Pseudomonadota; class Alphaproteobacteria; order Reyranellales; family Reyranellaceae; genus Reyranella. The sequence goes on from SCVT01000035.1 coordinate 5,786, forward strand.
CCTGGAGAAGAAGAAGATCTACTGCTCGGCGATCCAGGTCACTGCCTGGAATACGCCGGGTGCGCGCTGAAGACCTTCCGGATCCGTTCGACGAACTTGCGCTTGTGGCGTCGCTGCCAGGTTGTCAGCGACCATTCGCCATCGACCGGCTGAAACGCCTTCTCCTTGGGCTCGAACACCGACACGGTCGTGACGCGGCCGTGGATCCACACCTTCAACGGCACGGTGTGATAGCGGACGCCCTCGTAGGCCTGTAACCGCTCGACTTCCTTACGGCTGAAGCCGCCGACCACGGCGCCCTCCACCTTGCCCTTGGGATCGCGGATCGCCACGGGATAGGTCACGCCCTTGGCCTTGCGGCGCGAGAAGCCCGTCAGCGTGGCCGGCACCCACGCCCTGGGCGGCAGGCGCCGGCCGATCACCAGCGCCGTCACGTCCTCATCGAGCAGGCTGCCGTAGAAGAAGAACCGCATCAGTGGTGCCCCGA
>SCVT01000346.1 GCA_004296815.1 Reyranella sp.
GGTGTGCTCTTGCCGAGGCCTCCCTGCTTCGAGATCCGTCTCGCAAACCAGGAGGGGACGATGTCGAACATGATCTCCACGCCAGGAAAGCGCTCCATGATCGCGCGCAGCAGGCGTTTGACCTCATCCTCCGGGAAGTACATCAGGAGCCCCTGCGCCGTCACGAACAGGCCTCGAGCAGCGTCCACCTCGTCCATCCACGTCACATCGAGCGCGCTCCTGGCTATGTACCGGCAACGCTCAGTGGGTGGCAGGAATCGCTCGCGTACCGCAATGGCTTCCGGCAAGTCGACGCACACCCAGTTCACCCGACCATCGTCGCAGCGCTGAAACCCCGTCTCCAGGCCTGAGGCGAGCTCCACCACAGTCCCGCCGGGATGTGCCTTCATCCACGGCTTCACGGCCGTGTCGAATATCTTCGAGCGCATGGGATGCGCATCGATGGGCTTGCCGAAAGTACGCGCGTAGTCGAAGTCGATCGCGTCGTAGATGCGGACGCAATCGCGATCGTGGAGATAGGTGTCCGGGCGTCGCGCTTCGTTTGCACGGTTGTGCAGCGTCATCAGCATCGTTTCGGGCACGCCCGTCAGATTCACAGGTGTCGTCATCAGCGATAGCTCTAGGCGTGACTGAACATCTTCTTGCCGGCGACCGGCATGGTGGCCTTGAGGATCGTGCCGCTCGCCACCTTGTCGCTCTTGCGCGACACCACGACGTAGAGGTCGTGGCCGGAGAAGGCGACGTTGGTGCAGTAGATGTCGTCGCCGCAGTCGACATGATGCGTCGGTCGGCCGAGAGCGTCGAAGCGCCAGGCGGTCGTGCTGGGATGGGCGATGACGAGGCCGCCCTCCTCGTCGAGCGCCATGCCGTCGGGGCCGGCATGGCCGCCGCTCATCTGGATGAAGAGCCCGACCTTGCTCGCGCCGCCGTCGCCCATCAGCGGCAGGCGCCACACGGCGTTGCCGCGGGTCACGCCGACATAGAGCACATTCTCAGCCTTGTTCATGACGAGCCCGTTGGGGCTCGGCACGGTGTTCACGAGCATCGTGAGCTTGCCGGCGGTGTCGTAGCGATAAACGCGCCCCGTCGGGTCGTGCAGGCCAGTCTGGCCCTGGTCGGTGAAATAGAGATCGCCGTTCACCGCAAAGAACAGATCGTTCACGCCCTTGAAGCTCTCCGAGCCGCGCGTCTCGAGCAGCGGCGTGATCTTGCCGCTCGCAGGATCGAGCAGGACGATGCCGCGCTTGTAGTCGGTGATGAAGATGCGGCCGTCCTTGTGGATCTTGAGCCCGTTCGGCCAGCCGTCGTACTCGGTCACCAGCGTCCACTCGCCCGCCGGGTCGATGCGGAAGATGCGCCCGAAAGGAATGTCGGTGACCCAGAGGTTGCCGGCACGATCGAAGCTCGGCCCTTCGAGGAAGGAATCGAGCAGCTGTCCGACGGCGTTGGCATCGCCCCACGAAGTCCGGCCGGGCTTGCGGAACTTCTCCGGCAGCCGCGTGAACTCGGTCGCGGCCACCGGCTTCGTGAGGCCCCACATGCCTAGGCCGCCTTCACTTCGCGCTCGGCCTTGAGCGCACGCACCGTCTCGCGGAGCGCATGGACGGTCTTTTCGATCTCTGCACCGCCATGCATGGCCGAGACGAAGCCGCCCGGCGCGCCCATCACGTCGACGCCGTGGGTCATCAGGCCCATGCGGATTTTGCCCGTCAGAGGGCCGGCGCCGCGTGCGCCCTTCAGCTTGGCGAACGGCACCTTGAGCGGATCGAAGGTCGCCGGATCGATCGGGTCGCCGAACGGATTGGGGTAGATCAGGAAGGTCGAGCTCTGGCCGTAGATGCCCCACGGCACGCCTTCCTTCACCAGCACCTCGGTCAGCGCCTTGCGCAGCTCGGCGGCCGTCTTGTTCGCTTTCTCCGCAAGATCCTCGTCACGCACCAGCGAGAGCGCCGTCACCGCGGCCGCGGCCGACAGCGGGTTGGCATTGTAGGTGCCGGGGTGGAGGATGCGCTCGATCTTCTTGGCTGCGGTCGCGTCGTGGTCGATGCGGTCCATGATCTCGCGCTTGCCCGAGACCGCGCCGCCCGGCAGGCCGCCGGCCACGATCTTGGCCTGGATGCAGAGGTCGGGCGTGATGCCGAACGCCTTCTGCGCGCCGCCCGA
>SCVT01000347.1 GCA_004296815.1 Reyranella sp.
ACTTCCTCGGCGCGATAGAGCATGAAGCCCGCCACGACCTTGAAGCCGCGGCGGCCCGTGAACATCGCGAAGTCCGGATCGTCGTAGGGCAGCGTCGCCTTCCCCGAGGTCTCGCGCTGCCAGACGATGTCGGTGGCTGGCCCGGGCACCGGCATGGCGCTGCGGATCCAGTGCGCGTCGAACAGCAGCTCGAAGCCTCGGCGCGAGAGGTCGAGCGTGCCGAAACTGTCCTTCACCGACCAGCGGCCGGGCAGGTTCGACTTCTGCAGGATCGCGACCGTGGCGCGCTGCTCCTCGAGCGCGGTGTCGCCGATCGCGAGAGAAACGGCGTTGGGATAGAAGCGCGGCACCGTCTCGGCATTGACCCACATGTGCGGCAGGAAGCGCCCCGCCTTGCCGTGGGCGCGACAGACCGCATCGCACCAGCGCGCGTTGTTGAGGGCTGCTGCGAGGGTCCAGTCCTTCAGGCGCGCACTTCCTCTCGCTGGAAGATCACATAGGCCGCGGCGAACACGACGATCATGCCGGCGATCAGTCCCGTCACCTGCGGCCAGATCAGGAGCAGGCTCTGGTCGAAGGGCAGCGGCGCTCCCATGATCGCGCCCCGCATCTGGCTGGGCAGCATCGGTCCCAGGGTCCGCGTCTCGGGCGCGAGCAGGCCGAGCACCGCCTCGCTGAACAGCGTGCCGGGCGACAGGCGCATCAGGCCGAGGCCGACCGACTGCAGGGCCACATAGTCGTCGACCGTCCTGATCTCCGACGGCGCGAAGCCGACCAGCAGGGCGCCGGCGAGCTGCGGCCACAGGATGAAGAAGAAGAGCCAGACGCCCAGCGCGCAGAGCGCCGAGGTCGCGGTCGAGCGGAAGATCACCGAGAACAGGATGGCGATGGCGAGCCACACGCCGCCATAGGCGATGGCCACCAGCAGGAAGCTGAGACCGCGCGCCACCTCGACGCCGCGCGGCGGCACGCCGAGCAGGATGAGGCCGGCGCCCAGCACGATGAGCCAAAGTGCCACCAGCGCCACGGCGAGCGTCGCGAGGCCGCCGAGGAATTTCCCGAGCAGCAGGGCGTCGCGGTAGATCGGCTGCGACAGGACACGGCTGAGCGTGCGGCGGTTGAACTCGCTGTTGACCGAGTCGAAGCCCAGCCCGATCGCCATCAGCGGGATGATGAAGTTGAGCGCCGCGGTGAAGGAGATGCCGACCTGCTCCGGCTCCAGGGTGAAGATGCGCAGGAAGATGAAGGAGTTGGGATCGACCGCGCTCCGCAGGGTCTGCAGCGACGTCGCAACCGGGAATGCGCCGAACACGATGACGAACAGCATGAGCACCATCATGCGGGCGCTCGAAAGATGGTCGGAGAACTCCTTCATGAAGACCGGCCCGAGACCGGTGAAGGGCGAGCCCTCGCGTGCTGCCTTACGCTGCATGGCGGGCTTCCTGGAAATAGCGCGTGTAGACCTCTTCGAGGCTGGGCTGCAGGTCGGCGAGCCTGGTCAGCGACCCGCCCGAGGAGACGATGCGCTGGGCCACCGCGGCGCGCACGTCGCGGTCGGCAACGACGCGCCAGGTCCCCGCGCCCTCCTCCGTCACCCGCTGCACGCCCTCGACGCCGCGCAGCGTGGCAGCCACATCGATGCCCGAGGCCTCGACCTGCAGCGGATGGCCGGCGCCCAGCACCTGGTTGGCGAGCTCCACGACGGTGCCCATCAGGGCGATGTCGCCCTTGTTGAACAGCGCCACGCGATCGCAGACGCTTTGCACGCGGTCGAGCAGATGCGAGGACAGCAGCACGGCGACGTTGAGGCGCTTGAGGCCGCGGATCATCTCCAGCAGCTCGAAAGTCGCGTGCGGGTCGAGGCCGGAGGTCGGCTCGTCGAGGATCGCGACCTCGGCCTTCTTCATCACGATCTCTGCGATGCCAAGGCGCTGGCGCATGCCGCGCGAGAAGGTGGCGACGCGCTTGTCGGCGACGTCGTCGAGATTGACCGACTTCAGCGACTCCATGATGCGCTCGGTCGCCTCGCGGCGCGGGATGTCGAGCAGGCGCGCGGTGTAGGCAAGGTTCTCGCGCGCCGTCAGGTGGTCGTAGAAGCCCACGGCATCGGGCAGGTAGCCGACGCGGCGCTTGACCTCGAGCGGCTGGCGCACCGGATCGAAGCCCAGCACGCTCACCGAGCCGCCGCTCGTCTCGGTGAGGCCGAGCAGCATCAGGATCGTCGTCGTCTTGCCCGCGCCGTTCGGGCCCAGCAGGCCGAAGATCTCGCCGCGACGGATGTCGAGGTCGATCGCGTTCACGGCACGCTGCGCGCCGTAGAGCTTCAGCAGCCCGCGCGCCTCGATGACGTTGTCGCTCATACCAGGCTCTAGCGGCGCCCGAAGCGCGCGACCGCGCCCAGCAGCACCAGCAGCGCGACGGCGATGATGCCGATGCCCACCAGGCCCCACAGTGTCGAGGTCGTGACGGTGATGCGGAAGTCGGCCGAGGCCTGCTCGCCGCGGCCATTGGCGCGGAACGAGGCGACATAGTCGCCGGCGATCGCCTTGTCGGCCGGCGTCACCGAAACCTGCACGTCCTTCTTGTCGTTGGGCGCCACCGAGGCGATCGTCTTCGGATTGAACTCGATCTTCCAGTTGGCGGGCACGGTGCCCGACATCTCGACTTCCTCGACCGGCGCGGTGCCGTCGTTGGAGACGACCAGCGTGTAGGAGGAAGCCTTGCCGATCTCGGCCTCGCCCGAGAGGCGGCCGTCCTTGGTCGAGAGCGCGAGGCGCCCCTGCCCGCTCACCTGCAGGGTGACGCGCAGCTCGGCGGTGGCGCCCTCGGCCGCGACCTTGACCAGCACGGGATAGTCGCCCGCCTTCACGTCGCGCGGCGGCGTCACCTTGACCTTCACGTCCTTGGTCTGGCCGGCCTCGATCGGGATCGAGCTGATCTCGTTGGAGCCGTAGCCCTCGGTGAAGGTGCTCTGGAAGTTGGCCGGACCCTGCGCCGACAGCGCCACGGTCAGGTCCTTGCCCGAGTCGTTGCCCACGGTCAGCGTGTACTCGAAGGCCGAGCGCGGCGTGCCGCGCAGCGACGGCAGGCGCGACTTGAGGCTGAGCTTGGCCGGCGCCTCGGTGCCGACGGTGAGCGTGAGCGGCAGGGTCGCCTGCTGGAACTGCTGGCCCTTCGCGCTCAGCACGATGTTGCTGGAGCCTGGCTTGGCATCCTTCGGCACCTCGACGCGGAGCTGGACCGTGACGTCCTGGTTGACGCCGACCATCACCGAGCCGACCGGCTGCCCGCCGCCCAGCATGTCGACCTTCCAGCCCTGCGGCACGCCCGCCAGCGACAGCGCCAGCGGCTCGGGCATGAGGCCGGCATTGTTGACCTTGACCCGGATGGTCGTGGTCTCACCCGCCCGCACGGTCTGCGAGGGGAAGTCGGTCAGCAGGAACAGGCCCTTCATGCCGGGCGGATCGCCCTGCGCGTGCGCGGCGACCGCCGGCAGGAGGAGCAGTGCGAGGAGAGCGATCAGTCGGCGCATCGGGGTAATCCTGCGTCTGTTGGGTCAGGCGGCCGCGCTGGGGCGGGCCTTCATGCGGCCGAACCAGGCCGTGAGGTTCTTGTTGGCGGGGTCGAGCGGCTGGCCGACCTGGCCCATGAAATCGACGAAGGCGAACAGCATGATGTCGGCCATGGTGAGCTTGTCGCCACCGACGAAGGGCTTGGAGCCCATCAGTTCGTCGAGCCAGGCGAGCTTCTTGCGCGCCGTTTCCTTGAGGCCCGCGGCAGCCTCGGGAATGCAGTGGATGCGGTTCTGGAACATTTTCAGGCCTTCGGCGAAGCGGAAGCCGTTGGCCGCCGGCTCGACGATGTTGAGGTCGATGCGGCGCACCCACATGCGGGTCTTGGCGCGTTCCTCGGCGGTGTTGCCGATCAGCGAGGGCGTGTCCTTCTTGATCTCGTCGACGTACTCGCAGATCGCCGTGATCTCGGCCAGCACCGAGCCGTCGTCGAGCTCCAGCGCCGGGCACTGGCCGGCCGGATTGACCTTGAGGTAGGGCTCCTTGCGGTTCTCGCCGCCACGCAGGTCGACGTCGACCTTCGGCACATCGAAGCCCTTCTCGGCCATGAACATGCGGACCATGCGCGGGTTGGGGCCGACCGAATTGTAGAACTTCATGTTGTTTCCTCCCGAATGCCCTGAAGCGCTATCAAAGTCAGCGCCACGGCTCCACGAGAATTTTCGTGTGCCGCTCGGGGTTGGCCAGCTCCTCGAACGCCCCCTTCACCCCGTCCAGCCCGACCTTGCCGGTGATCAGCGCATCGGCCTCGACCTGGCCCTCGGCCAGGAGGCGGAGGCAGCGCGCGAACTCTTCGGGCGTGTAGCCCAGCACGAACTGGACCGAGAGCTCCTTCAGGATGCCGAACAGCGGTTCGATGCGGTCGGGCTCCATGCAGACACCCGCCACGACGACCCGGGCATCCTTGGGCGCCGCCTCGAAGACCTGCTGCAGCAGGCCCGGCACGCCGACGCATTCGAAGATCACCGCCCGCCTGCCCGCCGCGAGCTTCGCGTAAGGTGACTCCTTCTTGGGGTCGATCACGATGTCGGCGCCCATCTTCGCCGCAAGCTCGCGGCGCTTGGGCGAGAAGTCGGCGGCGATGATCGGGTGCACGCCCTTGAGGCGCAGGCCGACGATGGCCGCGAGGCCGACCGGTCCGCAGCCGATCACCAGCGGCTGGTCGCCCTCCTTGAGGTCCGCCTTCTCGACGGCATGGATGCCGACGGCCAGCGGCTCGGTCAGCGCCGCATGCTCGGCCGACAGGCCGTTCGGCACCGCGAGCAGCAGCGACTCGGCCAGCACCATGCGCTCGCCGAAGCCGCCGGGGAAATCGTTGGAGTAGCCCACCGTGCGATGGCCTTCGGCCTGCGGGATCACCGGCATGGAGCAGACGAGCGTGCCCGCCTTCAGCTTGCGCTCGGTGCCGGGACCGTAATCCAGCACCTCGCCGCAGAACTCGTGGCCGAACACGACGTCGCGCGAGAGATCGAGCGGCGCGCGGCCCGGAACGCGCTTCGAGAGTTCGGTCATGTGGACCGCGTGCTTGGCATAGTGCAGGTCCGAGCCGCAGATGCCGCAGCACAGCGTCTTCACCAGCACCTGCCCTGCCGCCGGCACGGGCTCCGGCACCTCGGCGACCATCATGCCCCCGCTGCGGAAGACGGCGGCCCTCATTTGATGAAGTCCTTCGTCGTCGCCACGAAATCGTCGAGCCGGTCGTGGTGCACCCAGTGGCCGGCATTGTCGAACTCCACGACCTTCGCGGTCTTGAAGTGCTTGATGCGGCCGTCCTTCTCCGGGTTCGAGGCCCAGCTCTCCTTGCCGTAGACCAGCAGCGACGGGCAGGAGATCTGCGTCCACAGATGCTCGATGTCACCGTAGCTCATGTCGTAGGGCGGCCAGGCGCGGACATAGTTGTCGAACTTCCAGCTGTAGGTGCCGTCCTCGTTCTGGTTGACGCCCTGCTGCGTGAGGTGGCGCGCCTGGTCGGCGGAGAGATGCTTGTTCTCCTCCTGCATGCGCTTGAAGGCGTCCTCGATGGTCGCGTACTTGCGCGACGAGCGGCCCGAGAGCTTGCGCTGCTCGTCGACCCATTCACGCATGCGCACGTCCATCGCCTTGGTGCCGCGCTCGGCGATCACCTTGGGCGACGGGCCGAGGCCCTCGATCGCCACCAGCTTGCGCACCTTGTCGGGATAGATGCCGGAGTAGCGCAGGCAGATGTTGCCGCCCAGCGAATGGGCCACGATCGTCACGGGCGCCAGTGCCTGCTGATGGATCAGCTGGGCGAGATCGTAGATGTAGGCCGCCATCGAGTAGTTGCCGTCGGGCGACCACTGGCTGTCGCCGTGCCCGCGCAGGTCGGGGCAGATGATGTGCCAGTCCTTGCGCAGCGCCTGCGCGACCCAATCCCAATTCCGGCAATGGTCGCGGCCACCGTGGACCAGGAGCAGCGGCGGCGCTTCCGGGTTGCCCCAGTCGACATAGTGAAGACGCAGACGCTGGGAGAAAAAGACGCGGGAAGTGGGCCCCGGCATACCGTTCAGAGTGGGAGTCATGCGGTCCTCTATAGCGAAAAGCGGCGGATTGCGTCACTCTTGGCGCCATGATGAGCCGCGAGCAGAACGAGCTGATGACCCGGGTCGGACCGGGCACCAAGTGCGGCGCGCTGATGCGCCACTACTGGCATCCCGTGGGGCTGGCCGACGAGCTGCCGGCCGAGCGGCCGGCCAAGGCGGTGCGCGTGCTGGGCCAGGATTTCGTGCTGTTCCGCGACGAGCGCGGCCGCCACGGGCTGCTCGACCGCGACTGCCCGCACCGCGGAGCGGACCTCGCCTACGGCCGCCTAGAGAACGGCGGGCTGCGCTGCCTGTTCCACGGCTGGCTGTTCGACGTCGACGGCAAGTGCCTGGAGACGCCGGCCGAGCCTGAAGGCAGCGTGCTCTGCCAGAAGGTTCGGCAGAAGAGCTACCCGGTGGTCGTGAAGAACGGCATCGTCTTCGCGTACCTGGGCGAAGGTGAAGCGCCCGCCTTCCCCGACTTCGACTGCTATCTGGCGCCCGGCACGCACGCTTTCGCCTTCAAGGGACTGATCGACTGCAACTGGCTGCAGGCGCTGGAGGTCGGCATCGATCCCGCGCACGCCTCGTACCTTCACCGCTTCTACGAGGACGAGGAGCCGTCGGGCGACAAGTACGGCCGCCAGTTCCGCGCCGACTCCGCCGACTCCAACATTCCGATGACGCGAATGATGCGCGAGTATGGCCGACCGACCATCGACGTCGAGGCGACCGACTACGGCATGCGCCTCTTCGCGCTGCGCAAGATCAGCGAGCAGCACACGCACGTGCGCGTGACCAACCTCGTCTTCCCCTACGCCTTCGTCATCCCGATGAGCCCGACGATGACGATCACGCAGTGGCATGTGCCGATCGATGACGAGAGCTGCTACTGGTACGCGATCTTCACCAGCTTCACAGATCCGGTCGATCACCAGAACATGCGCGACATGCGGCTGAAGCTCTACGAGCTGCCGGACTATCGGCCGCGCCTCGGCAAGCACAACCAGTACGGCTACAACATCGGCGAGCAGAAGACGCAGACCTATACGGGCATGGGCTTCGACATCAACGTCCACGACCAGTGGGCGATCGAAGGCCAGGGCAAGATCCAGGACCGGACGCGCGAGCATCTCGGCTACAGCGACCGCGCGATCGTCGCCTACCGCCGCCTGCTGCTCTCCTCGATCGGCCAGGTGGCGGACGGCAAGAAGCCCCTGATGTGGCTGGACGCCGAGCGCGCCGCGAAGGTGCGCGGACCCGTCACGGTCGACGGCATGGGACCGACCAACGGCTGGCAGTCTTACTGGAAGGAATTCGACGCGCGGCGGCGCAGCAGTTCGAGCTGGGCAGCCTCGACGCGCTCGCCGCTCGTTGCCTGATCCTATGAGCCTCGTCGAACGCGCGGGTCTGTGGACCGACGAGCGCAAGGCTGCCGCGCGCGAGGTCGAGCGCCGCATCCAGGCGGGCGAACTCACGGTCGTCCGCCTCTCCTTCGCCGATCAGCATGGCGTGCTGCGCGGCAAGACCTACGTCTCGGGCGAGATCGGCAGCGTCATGAAGAGCGGCGTGGGCTTCAGCGCCACCATGCTGATGAAGGACACCGCCCATCGCACGGCCTTCTCGGTCTGGGGCCCCGGTGGCGCGTTCGGAGCCAAGGAGTGGGAAGGCGCGGCCGACGTGGTCATGCTGCCCGACCCGTCGACATTCCGTGTGCTGCCTTGGGCGCCACACACGGGCTGGATGCTGTGCGACATCGTATTCGCCGACGGACGGCCGGTGCCGCTCGGCACCCGGCATCTCTACCGGCAGGCGCTCTCCTCGCTCGCCGAGCGGGGTTACGACTTCATCGCCGGGCTGGAGGTCGAGTTCCATCTCTTCAAGCTCGAAAAGACGCACCTCGCGCTCGATGACGCCGCGCAGCCCGGCCAGCCGGGCCCGCCGCCGGAGGTGTCGCTGCTCAACCAGGGCTACCAGTACCTGACCGAGCAACGCTACGACGAGATGGATCCCATCCTCGAAATCCTGCGCGCCAACATCGCCGACCTCGGCCTGCCGCTCAGGTCGCTCGAGGTCGAGTTCGGGCCGAGCCAGGTCGAGTTCACCTTCGGCGCGCGTGCCGGCTTGGAGCCGGCCGACGCCATGGTGCTGTTCCGGAGCGCCGTCAAGCAGGTGGCGCAACGCAACGGCTTTCACGCGACCTTCATGTGCCGGCCCAAAATTCCCAACGTGATGTCGAGCGGCTGGCACCTGCATCAGTCCCTCAAGGATCGCAAGAGCGGCGCCAATGCCTTCATGGACGCCAAGGAGCCGCTGTCTCCGGTCGGCATGCAGTGGATGGCCGGGCTGCTCGAGCATGCGCCGGCCGCGGCCGCCTTCAGCACGCCGACGCTCAACGGCTACGAGCGCTACCGGCCCTTCTCGCTGGCACCCGACCGCGCCATCTGGGCCAGGGAGAATCGCGGGGTCATGGTGCGCGTGCTGGGCGGCCCCGGCGATCCCGCGACTCATCTGGAGAACCGCGTCGGCGAGCCCGCGGCGAACCCCTACCTCTATATGGCGAGCCAGATCGTCTGCGGCCTCGACGGCGTCGACCGCAAGCTCGACCCCGGCCCGTCCGCCGATACGCCCTACGAGACCAAGGCGCCGATGTTGCCGAGCTCGCTCGCCGATGCGCTGGCGGCGCTGAGCGGCGACAAGGCCCTGCGCGCCGGCTTGGGCGACTTCTTCATCGACTACTATGTGAATCTGAAGCAGGCCGAGATCGAGCGCTTCTCCTCCGGCGGAGACGACTGGGAGCAGCGCGAGTATTTCTCGATCTTCTAGACTTCAAGGAAACCATGACCGCTATTGCCGTCGTCACCACCGTCGCCAGCAGGAAGGAAGCGCGCACCCTTGCCCACGCGCTGGTCGAGGCCAAGCTCGCCGCCTGCGCGCAGATCTCCCGCATCGAGAGCATCTATCCGTGGAAGGGAGCGATCGAGCACGGCAAGGAGTATCGCGTGCTCTTCAAGACGCTCGACGAGCACTACCCCGCCGTCGAGCGCGCCATCCGCGAGCTGCATTCCTACGAGCTGCCCGCCATCCACGCCTTCCCGATGATGCACGTCTCGGAGGCCTACGCGGCGTGGATCGAGGAGAACATTCGCGCCTAGACGGGAGCCCGCGCTTCAGCGCGGCCGGTGCTGCGTTCCCTCGCCCGCCGTGATGAACAGCGCCGTGCTGGTCCCCTCGACATCGGCGGTGTGCCAGACGCCCGGCGGATTGATCGCGTACTGGCCTGGCCCGAGCCGGACGGTCGTCACCGTTCCGTCGGACTGTTGCTGGCTCAGGATCAAGGTTCCCGCCGTGCACAGCACGACCTCGGCGCCGGTCGGATGCATCTCCCAGGCAGTCCAGGAAGCGTCGAAGGAATGCATGCTGACGAGCCGCCCCTCCCGACCATCGCTGCGATGGCGCGCCGCGTAGCCCTCGTACCAGGAGAGATCCCCGGTGAACCGCGGCTCGACCTCCGCGGTCGCGCCGAGGCCGAGATGGATCGGACAGGAGGCGATGTCGATTGCGCTCATGCGAGACTCCCGTGGGTTCGTGTTCCGTCCCGGCTCACGTTTTCCCGCCCTCCAGCAGCTTGGTCCAGCGCTTCTGCATCTCCGCCGCGTCGACCTGCTCCTTCGGTACCGACAGCGACCAGCGATAGCCGAACGGGCAGGCCACCATGCCGGTGCGCTCGCCGTAGAACTGGTCCTCGACCGGGCGCACGATCGTGGCGCCGGCCTTCACGGCGCGCTTCACCGCGGCATCTGCGTCGGTGACGCGGATGTAGAAGGCGACCGGCGAACCGCCGATCGCCGCCGGGCTCCTGGCGCCGAAGTCGGGATACTCGTCGTTCAGCATCAGCAGGCTGTCGCCGATCCTGATCTCGGCATGGCCGACACGGCCGGCCGGCTCGACCAGCCGGAACACTTCCTCCGCGCCGAAGGCCTTGATGTAGAAGTCGATCGCCGCCTTGGCGTCGTGAACCGTCATGTGGGCCCGCAGGGTCTGCTCTCTGTCGGTCTGCTTTGCGCTCATGGCATCACCTGTGTTATATTACGTTACGTATCGTAACGTTAATACATGCCCCGTCAAGCCCCCTCTTCACCCCCACAGCGCGGACGCCCCCGCGATCCGCGCACCCGCGCCGCCATCCTGACCGCCGCGCGCAGCCTGCTCGACCGTGGCGGCCTGACCGCCGTCACCATCGAGGCGATCGCCCAAAAGGCCGAGGTCAGCCGGCCCACGATCTACCGCTACTGGCCCAACGCCCAGGCCGTGGCGATGGCTGCGTTCCTGGAGACGACGGGTGCCGGCGACGCGGCAAAGTCGCCGCGCGCGCCGCTGGCGGCGCTGCGGGCGCAGCTTCACGCGCTGGCCGACGCCTTCGCCGCCCCAGCCGGCCGCAGCGTCGCGGCCATGGTCGCGGCGGCGCAATCGGAAACCGAGCTCGCCAAGGCCTTCCGCAACGAGTTCATCGCCCGCAATCGTGACGCCACGCGCTCCCTGCTGGAGCGCTGCATCGCCGATGAGGCGATCGATCCGCCCGAAGATATGGAGCTGACGCTCGACCTGATCTTCGGGCCGCTCTTCTACCGCCTGCTGATGGGCCACGCGCCGATCACGCGCGGCTTCGTCGACCGGCTGATCGACGCGGTCATCCCCGCGCGCGCCTGAGCGCCGCCTCGGTCTCGCCCACCATCCGCTTCACGAGCTCACCGGCCGGCATCTCGCGTGCGAGCGTCGGCGCCTGGCCGCTCCACAGCGGCGTGAAGTCGGTCGAGCCCTTGGCCTCGGCCGGGCCACGCAACGGCTGAGTCGCCTCCGCGGCGAGCGGAAAGGCCGGCGCGTCGGCGCTCATCGGCCCGACCTCGCGGATGATGCGATTGACGATGCCGCGCGCCGGGCGTCCGGTGAACACATTGGTCAGCGTCGTGCTGTTGTCGTTGGCCTGCCTCAGCGCCGCGCGGTGCATCGGCCCGGTCTTGGCCTCGGGCGTCAGCATGAACGCCGTGCCGATCTGCGCGCCCGCCGCGCCCAGCGCCAGCGCCGCGGCGATGCCGCGCCCGTCGCCGATGCCACCGGCCGCGATCACCGGCACCTTCACGGCATCCACCACCTGGGGTACCAGCGCCATGGTGCCGGGCTGACGGGCGATGTCGTCGGTCAGGAACATGCCGCGGTGGCCCCCGGCCTCGTTGCCCTGCGCGATCACGGCATCGACGCCCTCGCCTTCCAGCCAGCGGGCCTCCTCGGCTGTGGTGGCCGAGCTGATGACCAGGATCTTCGCGGCCTTGAGCTTCTGCACCAGCGCGCGCTCGGGCAGGCCGAAATGGAAGCTCGCCACCTTGGGCTTGAACTCGAGCAGGAGATCGCAGGCCGCGGCGTCGAAGGCCGCCCGCGAGGCCCCCTTCGCATCGGCAGGCACGCCCAGCTCGGCATAGAAGGCCGCGAGGCGCTGGCGCCAGCGCGCGTCGCGGGCAGCGTCGGGCTTGGGCGGCTTGTGCACGAAGAAGTTCACGTTGAACGGCCGGCCGGTGGCCTGCTTCACGACCTGTATCTCCTGACGCAGTCCGTCGACGGTCAGCATGGCGCCGGCGACCGAGCCCAGCGCTCCTGCCTCCGCGGTGGCGATGCAGAGCTGCGGCGAGGTCACGCCGGCCATCGGGGCCTGCAGGATGGGATGCTCGATGCCGAAGAGATCGAGGAGGCGACGGTCCTGCCAATTCATGAGTACTCTCCTTGTGCCGGGTCGCAGTCTAGGCGTGTCTCTACATCGCAAATAGCGATTTTAATTGATCCCACCCATCTGATATTTTGATTGTCATGGACGCCAAGGATCTCGCCACCTTCGAAGCCGTCGCCCGGCTGGGCGGCATGGGCCGCGCGGCGCGCGAGCTCAACACCGTGCAATCCAACGTCACGCAGCGCGTGCGCCGCCTCGAGGAGGCGCTCGGCGTCACCCTGTTCGAGCGCAGCCGCTCGGGCGCGCGGCTGACCAATGCCGGCGAGCGTCTGATGCCCTATGCCGCCCGGGTCGAGGCGCTGCTCGACGAGGCCGGCCGTGTCGCCCGCGACGACGGCGCGCCGCGCGGCACGCTGACCATCGGTTCGCTGGAAACGACGGTGGCGCTGCGGCTCTCGCCCCTGCTCGCGACCTACGCGCGCGCCCATCCCGGCGTCGACCTGGTGCTGAGGACCGGCACGACCGCAGAGATGGTCGAGCGCGTGCTCGCCCGCGACATCGAGGGTGCCTTCGTCTGCGGGCCCGTGGTGCATCCGCAGCTCGTCTCGACGCCGGCCTTCGTCGAGGAGCTGGCGTTGCTGACGGCCCCCGGCGAGGCGTCCGTCGCGGCGGCGCTCAATCGCCCCGACCTGCGGCTCGTCATCCTGCGGGCCGGATGCTCCTACCGGCAGCGGCTCGAGGAGGTGCTGGCGCGCCGCGGCGTGGTCGGCCTGCGGCGCCTGGAGTTCGGCACGCTGGAGGCGATCCTGGGCGCGGTCGCGGCGGGTCTCGGCATCACCCTGATGCCGCGCGGCCTGGTCGGGCCGGTCTGGCGCGGCACCAAGGTGCGGGCGCACCGCCTGCCCGCCGGCGAGGCGAAGGTGCAGACCGTCTTCGTGCGGCGGCATGATATGCTTCCGTCGAGCGCCCTGCTCGCTTTCCAGAAACACGTGACGCGAAAGGCATGAGCCCATGATGCGCGACAGCACGACCGTCATGACGGTGAAGGATGTGCTGCTGGCCCGCGACTACTACCGCGACAAGCTCGGCTTCGACGTCGCCTTCGAGTACGGGACGCCCACCTTCTATGTCGGCCTGTGCTCCGGCGAGGTCACGATCCATCTGGTCGCCGCCGCCCAGACGCCCCGCCAGCCGGGGCACGGCGCCGTCTCCATCTTCGTCGACGATGTCGATGCCGTGCATGCCGATCTCGTGAAGCGCGGCGCGAAAGTCCTCAAGGAACCCAAGGACTACGACTACGGCCTGCGTGACTTCGACGTTGCGGATCTCGATGGCAACATGATCTTCTTCGGCATGGAATCGAAGAAGAGTTGAGTGGGGGTACGATGGAGCTTTGGCAGTACGACGCGACCGACCTGGCGCGGTTGATCCGCACCGGACAGGCCTCGGCGAAGGAAGCGGTGGAGTCGGTCCTCGGTCGTCTGCACAAGGTCAATCCTGCAATCAATGCCGTCGTGCGCGTGCTGGAGGACGAGGCGCGTGCCCAGGCCGAGACCGCCGATGCCGCGCAGGCGCGCGGCCATGCCCTGCCGCCGCTGCACGGCGTGCCGGTCACGACCAAGATCAACGTCGACCAGGCGGGTGTGCCTACCGACAACGGCGTCGTGGCGCTCAAGGACCTGATCGCGCAGGAGGACAGCCCGGTCGTCGCGAACCTCCGGCACGCCGGCGCCATCTTCATCGGCCGCACCAATGCGCCGGCCTTCTCGATGCGCATCTTCTCCGACAACGCCCTGCACGGCCGCACGCTCAACCCGCGCGATCCCACGGTGACGCCGGGCGGCTCGAGCGGCGGCGCGGGTGCTGCGACCGCAGCGGGAATCGGCTGCATCGCGCATGGCAACGACATCGCGGGCTCCATCCGCATGCCGGCCCATTGCTGCGGCGTGGTCGGCCTGCGGACGGGTTTCGCCCGCGTCCCCGCCTTCAATCCGACCGGCGTCGCCGCCGGCCGTCCCATGGGAGCCGTCCTGATGTCGGTCCAGGGCCCGCACACGCGCACCGTGCGCGATGCGCGGCTCGCGCTCGAGGCGATGGCGCGCGGCGATCGCCGCGACTGGCGCTGGAACGACGTGCCGATGCGGGGCCCGCCGCCGGCGCGGCCGATCAAGGTCGCGATCGTGCCCGAGGTGCCGGGCGGCAAGACCCATCCCGCGCAGGCGGCGGCGGTGCGGCAGGCCGGCAAGCACCTGCAGGGTGCGGGCTACGTCGTCGAGGAAGTGCTGCCGCCCGACATCGAGCGCGGCATCGACCTGTGGCACGAGATCACCGCCACGGATGTGACGACCGACATGTGGCCGCGCATGCAGAAGGTGGGCGATCCCGACGCCATCGCCTCCATGAAGGGCTGGCTCGAGATCCGGAAGCCGGTCGACCTCGCGACCTACGTCCGAGCGTTCAACCAGCGCGAAGCGCTGGCTTATCGCTGGATGGTCTTCTTCCAGCAATATCCGCTGCTGATCCTGCCGACGCTCTGCGACCTTCCGCCCAAGCAGGTGACCGACATCACGACCGAAGGCCATCGCGAGATCATGGAGTCGATGCGCTCCTGCCTGCTCGCGCCGCTGCTCGGGCTGCCGGGCCTTGCCGTGCCGGTCGGCAGCCACGGCAAGCTGCGGACCGGCGTCCAGATCATGTCGATGCGCAACCGCGAGGATCTCTGCCTCGACGCCGGCGAGGTGATCGAGGCGGCCGAGGGTGTCGTGACGCCGATCGATCCGGCTACCTGATCACGTCACGGAAGATGCAGTTCTCGACGCCGTCGCCCGAGACGGCGGCGCGCTTGGACCACTGCCACAGCGGGTTCCAGTAGGAGTCGAGCACCGTTGCCGCGGCTTTCGAGTCGTCGAGGACGAAGCCCAGCTCCTGCAGGTTGACCGGGTACATGTTGTCGGAGCCGATGTAGAAGACCCGCTCGTCTACCATCCAGAACTTGGAATGGTTGGCGATGGTCTTGCCGCCTGGCCAAGAATCGTCGGGACCGAAGCGGAACGGCGCCAGGTGGAAGCGGCTGCAGAGCAGCGCGTTCACCGGGTCCGGCCCCTTGCGGATCTCGTAGCGCGCCTTCGGGTCCTTGTCCTCGATGCGCTTCTGCACGATTTCCTTGAGCCGCTTGGCAAGCGCCTCGACCGGCACGTCGTTGAAGTATGGACTGCCGCCGTTGCCGATCGAGCCCGGGTTGGAGAGCACGACATGGACGTCGCCGCCGCGCTCCATCAGATCGACCATCTCGGTGAGCGCGCTTTCGGGAAACAGCGTATCGGAGCGGCCGAGACGGAAGCCGAGATCCTGCTGCACGACGCGGATGCTCTTGCGCGCCGCGCCGAACATCAGGTCGCGCGCCAGCTCGCTCTGGTTGGCGAAGTCTTCGGTGATGCCAGAGCCCAGCCGGCCGACCGACAGGATCTCGACACCGCCCCTGCCCTCCGGTGTTCGGCGCGTGGCGAGCGGCGCCGGACAGGCGCGGCCAAACTCGCTCTGGCCGGATGCATAGCTCACCAGCGAGATCGACGCCTTCTGATCGAGGTTCGAGCAGACGAAGCTCCACAGGCGGTCGGCGAAGCGCGACGCGCTGGCGGCGGCCGGGCCGCGCACCATCATGGAGAGGTCGTGCACGGGATTGTCGGTGAGATAGTCATCGGTCCAGTAATTGTGGCCGCCGAGGAACGTCTCGCGACCGTCGACCACGAAGAATTTTGCGTGGTTCCATGAGAAGCTGTTGCAGGTCTCGAAGGCCGTGCAGGAGCGCATGGCGGCGACGCTGACGGAGACGCGCGAGCCCGGCATGTTCTTGATGCCATCGGTCAGCTCCTTCAGTAGAGCTTCGGCATCCACACCCTTGGGCGGGAACTGCCCGACCAGCACACGGACCTCGATTGGCCGGCGGCTGGCGGCCAGCTCGGCGAGACCCGCGCGCACAGCAGCAACGAACCGGCCGTCCGGCACAGGCTGGAGGGCGACGATATCGACGCTCTGGCGCGCGCTTGCCACGAGAGCATGGAGACGCAAGACCAGCGCATCGGAATGGCCGAGACAGACCTTCCGCACCGCGCCGCGGAGACCGGGCGTGCGCGGCCAGATAGCCGCACAGGTCCCGCCCTTGCAGTCGGCGTCGCTCGAGCAGACCGGCAGCGAGATGTCGGGCTCGCAATCCTTGCAGCCCATGGTGAACCAGGTGAGGTCGTCGGCCTTGCGGCCCCAGCGGTTGGGCGTCTGCACCAGCCAGTCGGCGACCAGGCTGTTGCCGCGCGTGAGGTCGTAGGTGACGCCGGCGTAGGCACCCGGCGAATCGCTCTTGGCGAGCTCGCGCTGGAGCTGCTGCAGGACGTCGGGCTGCGCCATGTTCGGCGCCTGGATACCGCGATCGCGGATGAGCGCGGCGATCGACGTGGACGGCCGCAGGAGCCCGAAGGCCCGTTCCCCGTTGCTCTCGTTGACCGAACTGCTGGGCAGGTCGCCGCTGCAGGTGGCGAGCACGCCGGCCAGCAGCAGCATGATGAGGCCCTTCAAGCGGCCAACGTTCGTCGCGGACATGGACAGCGACTAAATCCCCTCCCAGACTGCGACGCAACCAACAAAGCGGTTACAACGGGAGTCTCCGGGAATGAGCAGCAAGGCGTCGCATTCGATCGGCTGGATCGGCCTCGGCCGCATGGGCGAGGCGATGGCCGCCCGCCTGGTGAAGGCCGGGCACGGGATCTCGGTGTGGAACCGCACCGCCTCCAAGGCCGACCCGCTGGCGCAGATCGGCGCCGAGGTGGTGACCGACAAGACCGCGATGGCCCACTGCGAGACCGTGTTCACCATGGTCTCCACCACCGACGACCTGAAGGACATCCTGTTCGGCAAAGGTGGCGTCCTTGCCGGCAAGGCGCGGCCCAAGCGCGTGGTCGACATGTCGTCGATTTCCGACACCGGCTCGGCCGACATCCGCAAGGGCCTGACCGAGATGGGCGTCGCCTATCTCAGCGCGCCGGTCTCGGGCAACGCCAAGGTCGCCAAGGCCGGCAAGCTGCTGGTGGTCGCATCCGGTCCGAAGGCCGAGTACGACGCGGTGGAGCCGCTGCTGGCCGCGCTCGGCCGTGCCCACATGTATGTCGGCGAGGGCGAGCTCTCGCGCATCTGGAAGATCGCGCACAACACGATGTTCGGCGTCATCATCCAGTCGCTCTGCGAGATCACCCTGCTTGCCGAGAAGGCCGGCATCCCGCGCCACGTGTTCCTGGAATCGATCAACCAGAGCGTCCTGGGCTCGATGTACACCAAGTACAAGACGCCGGCGCTGGTGAACCTCGACTTCACCACCACGTTCACGCCGAAGCTGCTGCTGAAGGACATGGAGCTCGGCATGGGGGCGGCCAAGGCGCTCGGCGTCATGATGCCGACCGCCTCGGTGACGCGCGACAGCGTGCTGTCGCTGTCGCATCAGCATCCCGGCGACATCGACTTCTCCGTGCTGCTGGTCGAGCTGGCGCGCGCCGCCGGCATGAAGCTCGAACCGGAGAACGTGAAGGTGGGCGACGGGCTCGCCTGACATGGCGCTGCTGCTGAAATCCGGGATCGTCGTCACGCAGGATGCCGCGCTCGGCGTCCTGCCGAAGGGTGACGTGCTGGTTGACGGCAGCCGCATCGCCGCCATCGCGCCCCAGATCGCGGCGCCCGGCGCCGAGGTCGTGGAGTGCAGCGGCCATTTCGTGATGCCGGGGCTGATCAACGCCCACATGCACACCTGGCAGACCGCGCTGCGGTCCGTCGCGGCCAACTGGACGCTGCTGGAATATTTCCGTCACGTCCATGCCGGGCTGGCGACGGTGTTCACACCCGAGGACATCCATGTCGCCACGCTGGCCGGCGCACTGAACCAGCTCGACCACGGGGTCACGACGCTGGTCGACTGGTGCCACAACAACCCGACGCCGCAGCACACCGACGCTGCTGTCGCCGGCCTGAAGGAGAGCGGCATCCGCGCCGCCTTCTTCCACGGCTCGCCCAAGCCCGATCCCAAGCCCGGCGAGCCGCACTTCTCCGAGGTCCCCCACCCGCGCCGCGAGATCGAGCGCCTGCTGAAAGGCCCCCTCGCCGACCGCGAAGCGCTGGTGACGCTCGGCATGGCCGTGCTCGGCCCGCACTATTCGACCCTCGACGTCAGCGCCCACGACTTCGCGCTCGCCAAGGAGCTGGGGCTGGTCGCCTCGATGCACCAGGGCGGCGGCGAGGCGAAGACGCCCGGCGGCTGGGAGACGCTGATGGAA
>SCVT01000348.1 GCA_004296815.1 Reyranella sp.
TTCCGATCTTCGTCGCCTGGATGATGCTGATGACCGCGGCCTGGATGCGGTTCTGCACGATCTGGTTCTGCTTGGAGTTGGCGATGATCTCGGTGCGCTCGGTCTTGAGCTTGTCGATCTCGCCGCGCAGGCGCTTCAGGATCGCCTGCTGCATGTCGATGACGCCCGGACCCGAAACCTTCGGCGTCACGCCCATCTCGGACGCGAGCTCGGCGTGCTTGTCGAAGAAATCGGGATGGGCCTTGAGATAGGCCACGACGTCGTCGGCCGTGATCACCTTGACCTGTCGGCCGGAGCCGTCGGGAGCGGGGATCGTGCCGTCGGCGCTCATAGGATTGACTGTCCTGTCTTCGCCCAGTCGTCGAGGAAGGCCTTGAGGCCGTTGTCGGTCAGCGTGTGCTTGAAGAGCTGGCGCAGCACGTTGGGCGGCACGGTCGCGACATGGGCGCCGAGCTTGGCGCCGGCGATCACGTGCTGGGTGTGGCGCACCGAGGCCACCAGCACCTCGGTCTTGAGGTGCGGGTACTGCCGGTAGATCGTCATGATCTCGGCGATCAGGTGCATGCCGTCCTGGCCGATATCGTCGAGGCGGCCGACGAAGGGCGAGACGAAGGTGGCGCCGGCCTTGGCGGCGAGCAGCGCCTGGGCGGCCGAGAAGCAGAGGGTGACGTTCACCATCGTGCCTTCGCTGGTCAGCGCCTTGCAGGTCTTGAGGCCGTCGGGCGTCAGCGGCACCTTCACCGCGACGTTCTTGGCGATCTTGGCGAGCTTTCGGCCCTCCTCGAGCATCGTCTTGTGGTCGGTCGCGACGGTCTCGGCGCTGACCGGGCCGGGGACGATGGCGCAGATCTCCTTGATGACGTCGAGCATCTGGCGGCCCGACTTGGCGATCAGCGAGGGATTGGTCGTGACACCGTCGAGCAGCCCGGAGGCGGCGAGGTCCTTGATCTCGGCAACATCGGCGGTATCGACGAAGAACTTCATATAAAATGCCTCAATGGCCAGTGGTTCGGACCGCCCTGCAGCCACAATTTCTAGCGATTCCGCCCCCCAGCCACAAGCCGACGGGGATGCGTCGTCGCCCCGGGAATCGGTGGAAAACACGATCAAGGTGCTGCTGCCCTTGCCGCTTGCGGACGCCTACGACTACCGCGTGCCGGAAGGCATGGCCGTGGTTCCGGGCCACTTCGTGGTCGTGCCGCTCGGCAAGCGCGAGATGGTCGGTGTCGTCTGGGGCGCAGGCTCGGGCGACGTGCCGTCCGCGAAGTTGCGCGACGTGATCGACATCCTGCCGGCCCAGCCGATGGCCGACGCGATGCGCCGCTTCGTCGACTGGGTCTCGGCCTACACCTTGATGCCGCCGGGCGCGGTGTTGCGCATGGCGATGAGCGTGCCCTCCGCCCTCGAGGCGCCCAAGACCGAGCTCGTCTATCGCCCGGCCGAGCGTTCGGACGATAGCGAACTGAAGCTCACCGCCGCGCGCCGCCGCGTGCTGGAGGCACTGAAGGACGGGCCGGCGATGGCGGCGGCCGAGCTCGCCCATCTCGCGGGCGTCGGCGCCTCCGTCGTGAAGACCATGGCCTCGATCGGCCTGCTCGAAGCCGTGGAGCGCACGGTGCGGCGCTCTTTCGCGCAGCCCGACGGCCTGCGCGATGGCCCGACGCTCTCGCCGGCACAGAAGGTTGCCGCCGACGGACTAGTGGAGAAGGTGAGGGCGCACACCTTCTCCGCCACCCTGCTCGACGGCGTGCCGGGCGCGGGCAAGACCGAGGTCTATTTCGAGGCGATCGCGGCGGCGCTGGCGGCCGGCCGGCAGGTGCTGGTGCTGCTGCCCGAGATCGCGCTCACGGCGCAGTGGCTGAAGCGCTTCGAGGATCGCTTCGGCGCGCTGCCCGCGGCCTGGCATTCCGGGCTGACGAGCCTCGAACGGCGCGAGACCTGGCGGGCCATCGCCGACGGCCGCGTGAACGTCGTGGTCGGCGCACGCTCGGCGTTGTTCATGCCGTTCGCGAAGTTGGGCCTCATCGTCGTCGACGAGGAGCACGACCAGTCCTTCAAGCAGGACGAAGGCGTGGTCTACAACGCCCGCGACATGGCGGTGGTGCGGGCCCGGCTCGAATCCGCGCCGATCGTGCTGGCTTCCGCGACGCCCTCGCTCGAGAGCGTCACCAACGTCGCCGCCGGCCGCTACTCGGCGCTGCATCTTCCCGGCCGCCACGGCGGCCACCAGCTCGCGACCCTGTCGGCGGTGGACATGCGCCGCGAGCCGCCGGCCCGCGGCCGCTGGCTGTCGCCGCCGGTCGTCGAGGCGATGAAGCAGACCATGGCCGCCGGCGAACAGACGCTGCTGTTCCTCAATCGCCGCGGCTATGCGCCGATCACCCTCTGCCGCGCCTGCGGCAAGGGCCTCGAATGCCCGCAATGCTCGGCCTGGCTGGTCGAGCACCGCTTCCGCCGCACCCTGATCTGCCACCATTGCGGCTACACCGAGCCGCCGGCGCGCGACTGCCGCCATTGCGGCGCGGTCGACCAGTTCGTGGCCTGCGGGCCCGGCGTCGAGCGCTTGGCCGAGGAGGCGCTGGAGCTCTTCCCCGAGGCGCGGCTGGAACTCTTCACCTCCGACAGCCTGATGAACCGCGACGAGGCCAACGCGGCCGTCGAGCGTATGGAGAAGGGCGAGATCGATATCCTGATCGGCACGCAGATGGCCGCGAAGGGGCATCACTTCCCCAACCTGACGCTGGTCGCCGTGATCGACGCCGATCTCGGCCTGAACGGCGGCGACCTGCGCGCGGCCGAGCGCACCTTCCAGCTACTCTATCAGGTCGCGGGCCGCGCCGGCCGCGACGGAAGGCCGGGCCGGGCGCTGATCCAGACGCACAGTCCCGAGCATGCCGTGATGCAGGCGCTGGTCTCGGGTGATCGCGACCGCTTTGTCGGGGTCGAGCTGCACGATCGCGAGATCGCCGGCATGCCGCCCTATGGGCGCCTGGCCTCGCTCATCATCTCCGGTCCCGATCCGGCGGCGGTGGACAATGTCTGTGCGGCATTGGCGCGCCACGCGCCGCAGCAGGAGGGCGTCTCCGTGCTCGGTCCGTCGGTGGCACCGATGGCGCTCCTGCGCGGACGGCACCGGCGCCGTTTCCTGCTCAAGGCCAGCCGCGATATCGCTGTCCAGCCGCTGATTCACGCCTGGCTTGAGCACATCGGATTGCCCGGTTCAGTGCGCCTGCAGGTCGACGTCGACCCCTATTCCTTCCTGTGACACAACGCGCTGAAAAACCGCGGTAATACAGGGCTTTGCCAACCTTGCGCCGGGAAAAACCGCATGGTAGCAACGCGCGCTTTTCCGGGGTGGGGCGGCAAGCGACACACGCGTTCTGCTTGGAAAAAGTTCGTAGATTCAATGGCTTGCCGGCCGCGTTCCGCGGCAGGGGAGAGGCTTCCGACGTGTCAACCGCATCCTCCGCCATCTCCGGCGTCGCCGGACGCTATGCCAGCGCCCTTTTCGAGCTGGCGGACACTGCCAAGTCGCTCGATCAGGTCGCCCAGGACCTCACCACATTCCGCAAGATGGTCGGCGAAAGTGCCGATCTCGCCCGCCTCATCGCGAGCCCGGTGATCGGCCGCGACCTGCAGGGCAAGGCGCTGCTGGCCGTGCTCGATGCCGCTGGCATCAAAGGCCTGACCCGCAACTTCGTCGGCACCGTCGCGGCCAACGGCCGTGCGCGCGACCTGCCGGGCATGGCTTCCGCCTTTCTCGCCGAGCTGGCCAGCCGCCGCGGCGAGACCACGGCGACCGTGACGTCGGCCGTGCCGCTTACGCAGGCCCAGCTCGATCAGCTCAGCGCCGCGCTCAAGGGCGTGCTGGGCGGTGCCAAGGTTTCCATCGACGCGCGCGTCGAACCCGACATTCTCGGCGGTCTCGTCGTGAAGGTCGGCTCGCGCCTGTTCGATTCGTCCATCCGAAGCAAGCTGCAGCGCTTGCAGCTTGCCATGAAGGGAGTTGCCTAATGGATATCCGTGCCGCCGAAATCTCGGCCATTCTGAAGCAGCAGATCGCCAACTTCGGCACCGAGGCCGAAGTGGCCGAGGTCGGCCAGGTCCTCTCCGTCGGTGACGGCATCGCCCGCGTCTACGGCCTCGACTCGGTCAAGGCCGGCGAGATGGTCGAGTTCCCCGGCGGCATCAAGGGCATGGCGCTGAACCTCGAGAGCGACAATGTCGGCGTCGTGATCTTCGGCGAAGATCGCACGATCCGCGAAGGCGACACCGTCAAGCGTACCGGCACCATCGTCGACGTCCCGGTTGGCAAGGGCCTGCTCGGCCGCGTGGTCGACGGTCTCGGCAACCCGATCGACGGCAAGGGCCCGATCCAGGCGACCGAGCGCAAGCTCGTCGAAGTCAAGGCGCCCGGCATCATTCCGCGCAAGTCGGTGAACGAGCCGATGCAGACCGGCCTCAAGGCCGTCGACTCGCTGGTGCCGATCGGCCGCGGCCAGCGCGAGCTGATCATCGGCGATCGCCAGACCGGCAAGACCGCCGTCGCCATCGACACCTTCCTGAACCAGAAGCCGATCAACAAGGGGACCGACGAGAGCCGCAAGCTCTACTGCGTCTACGTCGCCGTCGGCCAGAAGCGCTCGACGGTCGCGCAGATCGTGAAGACGCTCGAGGACAACGGCGCGCTGGAATACTCCATCGTCGTCGCCGCCACGGCGTCTGACCCGGCGCCCATGCAGTTCCTCGCGCCCTACACCGGCTGCGCGATGGGCGAGTACTTCCGCGACAACGGCATGCACGCCGTCATCGTGTACGACGACCTTTCCAAGCAGGCCGTTGCCTACCGCCAGATGTCGCTGCTGCTGCGCCGCCCGCCGGGCCGCGAGGCGTATCCCGGCGACGTGTTCTATCTCCACTCGCGCCTGCTCGAGCGCGCCGCCAAGCTGAACGAGAAGAACGGCTCGGGCTCGCTGACGGCGCTGCCGGTCATCGAGACGCAGGCCGGCGACGTGTCGGCCTACATCCCGACCAACGTGATCTCGATCACCGACGGCCAGATCTTCCTCGAGACCGAGCTCTTCTATCAGGGCATCCGTCCGGCCATTAACGTCGGCCTGTCGGTCAGCCGCGTCGGCTCGGCCGCGCAGATCAAGGCGATGAAGCAGGTCGCCGGCACTATCAAGCTGGAGCTGGCGCAGTATCGCGAGATGGCGGCCTTCGCCCAGTTCGCCTCGGACCTGGACGCCTCGACCCAGCGCCTGCTGGCGCGCGGCCAGCGCCTCACCGAGCTGCTGAAGCAGGGCCAGTTCGTGCCGATGCCGGTCGAGGAGCAGGTCGTGTCGCTCTACGCCGGCACCCGCGGCTTCCTCGACAGCCTGCCGATCGCGCGCATCAACGAGTTCGAGCGCCAGATGCTCGACGCCGTCCGCGCCGAGGGCTCGATCCTGGCGTCGATCCGCGAGAAGCGCGAGATCGTCAAGGAGACCGACGACAAGCTGAAGGCGTTCCTCGGCGACTTCGTCAAGAAGTTCGCCTAGCGCCCGAAGGTTTCGATGCCCAGTCTCAAGACCTTCCGCCTCAGGATCCGAAGCGTCCAGTCGACGCAGAAGATCACGAAGGCCATGAAGATGGTGGCCGCGGCCAAGCTGCGCCGCGCCCAGGAGCAGGCCACTGCGGCCCGTCCGTACGCCGAGGCGATGGACAAGATCCTCGCCTCGCTCGGGGCGAGCTTCAAGGGTGGCACCGGCCCGCGCCTGCTGGCCGGCACCGGCTCCGACAAGGTCCACCTCGTGATCGTGGCGACCGGCGACCGCGGCCTGTGCGGCGGCTTCAACAGCACGATCGTGCGTGAGGCGCGCCGGATGATCCGCTCGCTGCTGGCCGAGGGCAAGACGGTCAAGATCTTCGCCGTCGGCCGCAAGGGCCGCGACCAGCTCCGCCGCGACTTCGGTCCGATGATCGTCGACACCATGACCGATCTCGGCCGTCCGCGGCTCTCGTTCGGCGACGCCCAGAAGGTGGCGGGCCGGGTCATGGAGATGTTCGAGGCGGGCGAGTTCGACGTCGCGACGGTCGTCTTCAACCGCTTCAAGTCCGCGATGACGCAGATCGTCACCGCGCAGCAGCTCATTCCGCCGCCGGCGCCGGAGGCTTCGGCCGCTGCACCGGCTGCTGCGGGTGGCGCCGTCTACGAGTTCGAGCCCGACGAGGGCGAGATCCTGGCCGACCTGCTGCCGCGCAACCTGACGGTCCAGATCTTCCGCGTGCTGCTCGAGAACGCGGCGAGCTTCTACGGTTCGCAGATGACGGCAATGGACAATGCCTCGCGCAACGCAGGCGACGTGATCAAGAAGCTGACGCTGCAGATGAACCGCTCGCGCCAGGCCTCGATCACCAAGGAACTCATCGAGATCATCTCGGGCGCCGAGGCCATCTAGGCCGGCTGCCAGCAATCGAAGGAAAGGGATCCGCAATGGCCACCAACAACATCGGCACGATCACCCAGATCACGGGCGCGGTCGTCGACGTGCGCTTCGACGCCGATCTGCCGAACATCCTCAACGCGCTGCATGTGAAGGCCGATGGCCGCCTGATCGTGCTGGAAGTCGCGCAGCACCTGGGTGAGTCGGAAGTCCGCACCATCGCGATGGACACGACCGACGGTCTGGTCCGCGGCGAGAAGGCGGTCGACACCGGCGCCCCGATCGCCATGCCGGTCGGCCCCGAGACGCTCGGCCGCATCCTCAACGTCATCGGCGACCCGGTCGACGAACGCGGCCCGGTCGGCAACAAGAGCACCCTGCCGATCCATCGCAGCGCGCCCGAGTTCGTCGAGCAGTCGACGGAAGCCCAGATCCTGGTTACCGGCATCAAGGTCATCGACCTGCTGGCGCCCTACGCCAAGGGCGGCAAGATCGGCCTGTTCGGCGGCGCCGGCGTGGGCAAGACCGTGACGATCATGGAGCTGATCAACAACGTCGCGAAGGCGCACGGTGGCGTGTCGGTGTTCGCTGGCGTCGGCGAGCGTACCCGCGAGGGCAACGACCTCTATCACGAGATGATCGAGGGCGGCGTCATCAAGCTCGACGGTCCGGGCTCCAAGGTGGCGCTGGTGTACGGCCAGATGAACGAGCCGCCGGGCGCCCGTGCCCGCGTGGCGCTGTCGGGCCTCACGGTTGCCGAGTACTTCCGCGATGCCGAAGGCCAGGACGTGCTGTTCTTCGTCGACAACATCTTCCGCTTCACGCAGGCCGGCTCGGAAGTGTCGGCGCTGCTCGGCCGCATCCCGTCGGCGGTGGGCTATCAGCCGACCCTGTCGACGGACATGGGCGCCCTGCAGGAGCGCATCACCTCGACCAAGAAGGGCTCGATCACCTCGGTGCAGGCCATCTACGTGCCCGCCGACGACTTGACCGACCCGGCGCCCGCAACCTCGTTCGCCCACTTGGACGCGACGACGGTGCTCAGCCGCTCGATCGCCGAGCAGGCGATCTTCCCGGCCGTCGATCCGCTCGACTCGACCTCGCGCATGCTCGATCCGCGCGTCGTCGGCGAGGAGCACTACAACGTCGCCCGCTCGGTGCAGCGCGTGCTGCAGCAGTACAAGTCGCTGCAGGACATCATCGCCATCCTGGGCATGGACGAGCTCTCGGAAGAGGACAAGCTGGTCGTGAGCCGCGCGCGCAAGATGCAGCGCTTCCTCAGCCAGCCGTTCCACGTCGCCGAAGTCTTCACCGGCACGCCGGGCGTGTTCGTGAAGCTCGAGGACACGATCAAGGCCTTCAAGGCGATCGTCGCGGGCGAGTACGACGACCTGCCGGAAGCGGCGTTCTACATGGTCGGCACGATCGACGAGGCCGTCGCCAAGGCCAAGAAGCTCGCGGCCGAGGCGGCCTAAGCAGATGGCCAAGGTCTCCTTCCGTCTGGTGATGCCCGAGCGCGAGCTGCTCGCGACCGAGGCCGACATGGTTGTCGTCCCGGGCAGCGAAGGCGACTTCGGTGTCCTGCCGGGCCACGCCCCGCTGATCTCGACCGTCCGTCCGGGCGTGCTCGAGGTCTTCCAGGGCAACAAGGCCGAGCAGCGCTTCCTGGTCGTCGGCGGCTTTGCCGAGGTGACGCCCGAGCGTTGCACGGTTCTGGCCGACGAGGCCCTGCCGTTCGAGCAGGTCACGCCCGAGCAGCTCGCCGAGCGCGAGCGTGCGGCCGAGCGTGAGCTGACCGATGCGGCCAGCGATGCCGAGAAGGCGACCGCCGAGAAGAATCTCGCCGTCGCCAAGGACCTGCGCCGGGCGCAGGCCTACTACGCCAGCCGCTGACTTCAGCGCCACTGCGCAATTTTCTGTCGAGATGTGCACCGGCCGGCCATTGAAAGGCGGGCCGGACGTCGCTTTATTACACTCAAGCGACATGCCGCCGGGGGTTCTCGCTCATGGGTAACTGGACACTCGAGACGATCGCCTGGGATCGCTTCGATGCGTCGAAGGTCGATCCGGAGATCCTGCGCAACATCAAGGCTGCGGCCCTGGTGGAGCGCAACGGGGGCGACTACGGCATCTATCTCGGCCGCGTCTTCGCCGACGATTCCGCGTTCATGCAATCGGTCGACAACTGGGTGGTCGAGGAGGTCCAGCACGGCATGGCGCTGGGCCGCTGGGCACAGCTCGCCGATCCGTCGTGGGATTTCGACGCCGCCTTCGACCGCTTCCGCGAGGGCTACAAGCTGCCGCTCGAAGTGACCGCCTCGGTGCGCGGCAGCCAGGCCGGCGAGATGATCGCGCGGTGCATCGTCGAGACCGGCACCAGTTCGTACTACAGCGCCCTCAAGGACGCGACCGAGGAACCCGTCCTGAAGCAGATCTGCCAGAAGATCGCGGCCGACGAGTTCCGCCACTACAAGCTCTTCTACGAACACCTGCGCCGCTGCCTCGCGCGCGACCGGCTGAACCGCTGGGCGCGGCTGCGCATCGGGTGGGGCCGCCTGGCCGAGAGCGAGGACGACGAGCTGGCCTACGCGTATTTCGCGGCCAACGAGCCGCGCGACGCCGTCTACGACCGCAAGCGCAACATGCAGGCCTATGCGCGGCGGGCCTATCCGCTCTACCGCCCGACACACGTGCAGCGCGCCATGGCGATGGTGCTGAAGGCGATCGGCCTGGAACCGCAGGGCCGGCTCAACGCCTTCATGACGCGCGCCGGCCTCTGGTTCCTGCGCCGCAACGCCGCCAAGCTCGCCGCGCAAGGGGCCTAGAGCAGGTCCGAGAACTCCTCGAAGACCGCTTCGTAGACTGTCCGTTTGAACGGCACGATCAGCGACAGCAGCTCGTGCTTCGTCACCCAGCGCCAGGCGTCGAATTCCTTGTCGTGCGCATGGATGTCGATGTCGGCGTCGGTGCCGGTGAAGGCCAGCGCGAACCACCGCTGCGCCTGGCCGCGCCAGCGGCCCTTCCAGTGCGCCGGCCGCCGATCCTCGGGAACCTCGTAGGTGATCCACTTGGCGCTCTCGCGCAGCAGCAGCGCCTTCGCGGTGCCGACCTCCTCGTGTAGCTCGCGGCAGGCCGCCTCGACCGGCGACTCGCCCTCGTCGATCCCACCCTGCGGCATCTGCCAGGAGTCGGGTCGGTCGGCGCGGTTGCCGACGAAGATGCGCCGGTCCGCGGCGATCAGCATCAGGCCGACGTTCTGGCGAAACGCCTCGGGCCGCCCCGGTGCAGAGGATCGGGTCACGGGCGAAGCTGCGCCGGCTGGAGCCGCATGCGGGCCATGCAGGCGTCGCGGCATTCGAAGTGGCCGATGAGTGGCACGAGCGAAACGGTCGGGCTCGCCTCGCGGCGCCTGTGCCAGGCCAGGATGGCGTCGATCGCCTCGTCCTCAGGCTGCACAACACCGAAGGCGTGCCGCGGCTGGCGATCGGGCGGGCTCTCGCCGACCCAGGCCACCAGCCGGTCGAGGTTTCCGCTCACATTGTCGCCCGCCAGCTTGTAGTCGAGCACGTCGGTGCTGCGCGCATAGCCCGCGCCGAACTCCTCGGTGAGGCGCTGGATCGAGGCGCTGCCCGGGGCAGGGTTGATCTCGACCAGGGCGAGGCCGCGCTCGGCGATCTCCGACACCAGCGGGCGCATCGTCTCATCTGTCTGCGTAACGCGGTCGGGTGAGGAAACCACAAGGCCGACATAGCCTTCGCCGCGTGCCAGAACCGCGCGCAGGCGGCGCAGGTTCTCCGCGGCATCGACGGTGGCCTCGATCGGACGCACGCCGCGCTCGGCGGCACCCTGATCGGCGATCGGCAGCATCAAATAGCTCTCGTGGCCACGCTCGCGTGCGAGGGCCAGCCAGCGCGGCAGGTCGGGCGTGCCGGCAAGGAAGGCGAGGCTCACCTCGCCGGGCAGCTCCTCGATGGCGCGCCGCATGGCCGCTTCGCTGGCGCCGAGATTGATCACGAGCAGGCCGACGCGCGCCGGCGGTCCGGCGGGGTCGAAGCGGCGGGCATTGGCGATCCAGGGCAGCCAGCCGGACGGCGAGATCTTGGGCAGGCGCTGGCTGTCGACCGTGGTCTCGACCATGCCGGCGATCTCCTCGGCCGGGAGCACGCGAAAACCGGAGGGCGGCGTGCGGGGCGGAAGGGCCAGCGACTGCACCGGCGCCGGCGGCGACGCCGCCACGGCGGCCTCGACGATATGCGGTGCCTCTCCGTCGAAGTCGCCGAAGACCGCGACTGCCGTCCCGCCTATCAGTCCGAGGACGAGGGCATAGGCAGCGACCAGGCCACGGCGGCCTGGTCCCGATGCTCCCCGTTGGCCGGGAGCGGCCACGACCTCATCCCGTGCGGCCGCTCAGTTGGCGCGGCCGCTGTAGAGGGAGATGCCGCGCAGCAGGTCGGCCGCGCGCAGGAGCTGGTAGTCGGCCGCCTGCTCCTTCGGCGGCTCGTCCGGATCGGTCGGGGCCGTGGTGGCGGCCTTGTCGTCCTTCTTGTCGGCCGGCGGCTTGCCCGCTTCCGGCTTGGGCTCTGGTGCCGGCGGCGTCGCGGCCGGCTTGTCGTTCGGGTTGGTGATCGAGCGGCGCAGGTTCTCCTCGCGGAAGCTCGAACGCTGCTGGATGTTCTCGATCTTCGCCGGCTCGACGTCGATGTCGGGCTTGATGCCTTCCTTCTGGATCGAGCGGCCCGACGGCGTGAAGTAGAGGGCCGTGGTGAGGCGGATCGCGCCGCCGCCCGTCACCTGCATGATCGTCTGGACCGAGCCCTTGCCGAAGGAACGCGTGCCGAGAATGATCGCGCGTCGGTGGTCCTGCAGCGCGCCGGCCACGATCTCCGAGGCCGAGGCCGAACCGCCGTTGACCAGGACCACGATGGGCAGGCCGTTGGCGACATCGCCGGGCTTGGCGTTCCAGCGCTGGACGTCGTCGTTCTTGCGCGCCTTCACCGAGACGATCTCGCCCTTGTCGAGAAAGGCGTCCGACATGGCGATCGCCTGGTCGAGCAGGCCGCCCGGATTGTTGCGCAGGTCGATGATGTAGCCCTTGAGCTTGTTGCCGGCCTCCTTCTTGAGCTTCTCGACGGCGTCGAGCACGCCGGGCGTCGTCTGCTCGGTGAAGGAGGTGACGCGGATGTAGCCGATGTCGCCGCCCTCGAGGCGGAACTTCACCGGCTTCACCTTGATCGTCTCGCGGGTCAGCGAGACGTCGAACGGATCCTTGCCGGCGCGGCGGATCGAGATCTTGATCGGCGTGCCGACCTTGCCACGCATCTTCTCGACGGCTTCCTGGAGGGTGAGACCCTGCACCGGCTCGCCGTCGAGCGCGAAGATCAGGTCGCCCGCCTGGACGCCCGCCTTGGAGGCCGGCGTGTCGTCGATGGGAGACACCACCTTGATGACGCCGTTCTCCATCGTGACTTCGATGCCAAGCCCGCCGAACTCGCCCTTCGTCTGGACCTGCATGTCCTTGTAGGTCTTGGGATTCATGTAGCTCGAGTGCGGATCGAGCGCGGTCAGCATGCCGTTGATGGCGTTCTCGATGAGCTGTTTCTCTTCCACCGGCTCGACATAGTCGCGGCGGATGCGCTCCAGAACGTCGCCGAACAGGTTGAGCTGCTGATAGAGCTCGCTCTTGTCGCCGCCCGCGGCCTTGGGGTCGGCCTTGTCCTGGGCGTACGTCAGGGTCGGGACGCCGAGGAGGGCTACGGTCGCGGCGAGGGAGGCTAGGCGCAGAAAGGTCATTGGGGTGCCTTCAGAGAAGGTCGCTGAAGGCTTCGGGGCCAAGCGAACCGGGAATTTTTCGATCTCGGGAACGAGGATACAGGGCCGTGTTTGGCAGGATCAAGGCGGCGTCGGCCACCGCCCCTTCACAAATCAGGCAGAAGCGGCCGCCGCGGCGTGGGGAGTGGCCAAAACGGCCGGCCGGCCGGCCTCGGACAGGAGTGACTTTCCCGTCATTTCCTTGGGCTGCGCCACACCCATCAGGGCGAGCAGGGTGGGTGCAACATCGGCCAGCTTGCCGTCGTCCAGGGACCGCACCCCGGACGGCGCATTGAACAGGAGCGCTGGCACGCGATTCAACGTGTGCTGGGTGTGCTTCTGGTGCGAGACATCGTCGAACATCTGCTCGGCATTACCGTGGTCGGCGGTCACGAACATGACGCCGCCCGCCGCATTGATGGCCTCCATGAGACGACCGAGGCTCGTGTCGACCGCTTCGACCGCCTTGGTGGCGGCGGCGAGATCGCCGGTATGGCCGACCATGTCAGTGTTGGCGTAGTTGACGACGATCAGGTCGAACTTGCCCGAGCCGATGGACTCCACGAGCTTGTCGGTCACTTCCGGCGCGCTCATCTCGGGCTTGAGGTCGTAAGTCTTGACCTTGGGCGAGGGCACGAGGATCCGCTCCTCGCCCTCGAACACGCGCTCCTCGCCGCCGTTGAAGAAGAACGTGACGTGCGCGTACTTCTCGGTTTCGGCGATGCGGAGCTGCTTGAGGCCCGCCCGTGAGATCGTCTCGCCAAGGCCCATCTTGATGACCTGGGGCGGGAACAGTGTCTTC
Source organism: Reyranella sp. (assembly GCA_004296815.1). Taxonomy (GTDB): domain Bacteria; phylum Pseudomonadota; class Alphaproteobacteria; order Reyranellales; family Reyranellaceae; genus Reyranella. The sequence goes on from SCVT01000348.1 coordinate 13,036, forward strand.
AGGAAGGGGCTGAGCGCCGCCGAATACTCGACCATGCCGATCGCCAGCGAGAACTTCGCGACGCGGGTGCGGTTGAAGCCGTCGAAGCGTGGGTCGAGCAGGGCGGTCAGGATCTGGCGGGCGCGGTCGGCGCGGAAGTTCAGCATCAGCAGACCGTCGCCGTCCTTCATGCCGGTGTAGCCGTCGATCACGGTCGGCAGCACGAACTCGTCGTCGAGGTTCGCGGCATAGCCCTTGTCGATCGCCTCCTTGGGCGTCGTGGCGTGCTGGTCGCTCCGGGCATCAATGATCGCGTCGTACCCCAGGGTCACGCGCTCCCAGCGCTTGTCGCGATCCATCGGATAGAAGCGGCCCGCCACGGTGGCGAACCGGATCGGAAGGCCGGCCTTGAGGCCCGCCTGGATATGGTCGAGGCACTCGTACGCACTGCGGGGCGGCATGTCGCGGCCGTCGAGGAAGGCGTGGATCCACACCGGAATGCCCGCGCCTGCGATCATGTTGGCGAGGAAGATCAAGTGATCCTGGTGCGCATGTACGCCGCCCGGGGAAGCCAGGCCCACGAGGTGGAAGGCGTCGCCGCTCTTCTTCAGGCTGGCGATCGCCTCGAGCAGGATCGGGTGCTTGGCAAGTGAGCCGTCCTCGATGGCATTGTCGATGCGTGGCAGCTCAGGCACGGCGACCCGTCCGGCGCCGAGGTTCATGTGCCCCACCTCGGAGTTGCCCATCTGGCCCTTGGGCAGGCCGACGAAGCTCTCCGACGCGTCGATCAGCCCCTGCGGACAGGTCGCGACCATGCGATCGAAATTGGGCGTCCGGGCGCCCAGGATCGCGTTGTAGGCCGTTGCGGTCCGATGGCCCCAGCCGTCGAGGATGCAGAGAAGCGCGGGACGCGGGGCAGTGCGCGGTGCCATCACGCCGCCTTCCGCGTCTTGGGCTGCTCTCGCTCCACGGCGTTGAACTTGTTGGGGCAGGAGAGTTCGCGCGGATCGGTGTTGGGATTTTGGTCCGGCACCTCGATGGCACAGAACACGAACTCGCCGCGCGGCTCGCCGTCGATGGTGATGTCGTAGGTGTAGGTGCCCGGCGGATCGCCGGGGATGATGCACCAGGAGCGCTGCAGCACGCCGTCCTGGACGGTCTCGAACATGCGGGTGGTGGCGCGCGTCTTGTCGGCGCTGACCTCGGTCTCGGGACCGGCGATCACCTGCTCGGCCGGCTGGGAGGTCGTGAGCACTTCCTTCAGCGACACGACACGATTGGGGCCGCCGAGATACATGCGCCAGCCGAAGCAGGCGCGGTTGAACAGGAGCGGGATGGCGTTGGTCTCGTAGTGGCGCTGCTTGCCGTCCTCGCCCGTGATCGACACGTAGGGGATCGACCGAACGGGCTTCACCCCCGGTTTCTGGACCGGCGTGGTCTGAGCGGCGGCCGAGACCGCGAGGAGCAGGGGGACGGAGGCGGCCAGAAGCCACCGGGAGAGGGCGCGCATGACTTGCAATGTAGCCCCGGTTTTTCGTCAGAACAGAGGCAAAATCGACGCCCCAGCTGGCATTGCAGGCCCGTATGTCAGGCGCGGTGATAGGGGTGTCCGGCCAGGAGCTGCTGCGCCCGGTAGATCTGCTCGGCGAGCATGCCGCGGGCCAGCAAATGGGGCCATGTCATCGCCCCGAACGACAGTACCAGCGCCGCCTTTTTCAGGAGCGGTTCGGTGTGCCCGTCGGCGCCGCCGATCAGGAAGGCGACGTCCGACACGGAATTGTCACGCCACTGCGCAAGCCGTGCGGCGAAGGCCTCGCTGTCCAGCACTTTGCCGCGGCGATCCAGTGCCACCAGGGTCGCGCCGGCGGGAGCGGCTTCCAGCAGGAGCTCGCCCTCGCGCTGCATGAGCTGGGCGGGCGGCAGCTTGCGCTTTTCGTCGAGCTCGCGGAGCGTGAGCGGCCAGCGGATGCGGCCGGCATAGTGGTCGTAGAGATCGCGCTCGGGGCCGCGTGCGGCGCGGCCGATGGCGGCGATCGTGATCTTCAAGCTAGGCGCGCTTGCGCCGCGGCTTGGCGGCCGCCTTCTTCACCGGCTTGGCCGCGGCCTCGTTCTCCAGCGCCCACATCTTCTCGAGCGCATAGAAGGCGCGCGGCTCGGGCCGGAACACGTGCACGACGATGTCGCCGGCATCGACCAGCACCCAGTCGCCGCCCTGCTTGCCCTCGACCGGCGTGTGGCCGTGGCCCGCCTGCTTCAGCCTGTCGGCGAGATGGTCGGCGATCGCCACCACCTGGCGGTTCGAGCGGCCGGAGGCGATGACCATATAGTCCGCGAAGGCGGACTTGCCCTTGAGATCGATGACGACGACGTCCTCGGCCTTGTCGTCCTCGAGCGAGCGGCGCACCAGCGTGAGCAGGGCGTCGGTGGCTTTGCTTCGGTCGGGAAGCTGGCGAGGCTGGTCGGAGATGGTCTTTCCTTTCGATCTGCTGCGCTTGGGCCGGACGGCCCGGATGGCCGTCGCGGAATGGCTGTCCAGCCTGCTCGGGATAAAGCACCAGGCCGGCGGCTCGCAAGAGGCGAGACGGCGGGAGTCGCCGGCATCGAGCCTGTAACGGGCGAAAGTGCGCGGGGCTGCCGCGGCGAGCGCGGCATAGCCCCAGCCCGGACGGGCGAAGGCGGCGATTGGAACTGCGGCAAACAGGTCGCGCCAGCCCGCCCAGTCGACGAGCTGGGGCAGGATGTCGGCGCCCATCAGCCAGACGAACCTGGCGTGCGGATAGACCTGCTTCAGCGCCTGCACCGTATCGAGCGTGTAGCGCGTGCCGAGCTGCAGTTCGGGCGCATCGACACGGATCTTCGGATGATTGGCGAGCTGGCGGGCCCGGGCGACGCGGGTGGCCAGCGGCTCCATGCCGTCGCCGCTCTTCAACGGGTTCTGCGGCGAGACCAGCCACCACACCTCGTCGAGCCCGAGCCGGCGCAACGCCTCGAGGCTGACATGGCGATGGCCGGGATGTGCGGGATTGAACGAGCCGCCCAGCAGGCCGATGCGCCGCGTCGTCGCGCGCGACACGCCCGGCATCGGATGCAGCATGGTCACGGGCGAAGCTTCACGGGCGGAGCGTGCCCTTGCCGCGCACGATGTTCTTGTAGGTCGTGAGCTCGACCAGCCCTACCGGTCCGCGCGCATGCATGCGGTTGGTCGAGATGCCGATCTCCGCCCCCAGGCCGAACTCGGCCCCATCGGCGAACTGGGTGCTGGCGTTGTGCATCACGATGGCGCTGTCGACCTCGCCCAGGAAGCGCTGAGCCGTGGCGGCGTTGTCCGTGACGATCGATTCGGTGTGCTGGCTGCCGTAGCGCGCGATGTGGTCGATTGCGCCCGCGACGCCGTCCACTGTGGCGACGGAGATGATCGGCTCGAGATACTCGGTGCGCCAATCCTTCTCGGTGGCCGCGACCGCCTTCGGATCGCGCTTCTGCACCTCGGTGTCACCGCGCACTTCGCAGCCGAGCTCGTGCAGGCGCGCGAGGACCGGCATCAGGTGCGTGTCGAGGGCAGCCTTGTCGATCAACAGCGTCTCGGCGGCGCCGCAGACGCTGACCCTGCGCATCTTGGCGTTGGCCACCAGGTCGCGCGCCATGGCGATGTCGGCGTCATGGTCGACGTAGACATGGCAGATGCCGTCATAGTGGCGCAGCACCGGCACACGGCTCTCCTCGGTCACGCGGTCGATCAGCGAGCGTCCGCCGCGCGGCACGATCAGGTCGAGCCAGTCCATCGCCTTCAGCATCTCGCCCACGGCGGCGCGATCGGTCGTCGGCACGAGGGCCACGCAATCCTCGGGCAGACCGGCGCCGGCCAGCGCCCGGCGCAGCAGATCGACGATGGCGCGCGACGAATGGAAACTGTCGGAGCCGCCGCGCAGGACGACGACGTTGCCCGACTTGATGCAAAGCGCGCCGGCATCGGCCGTCACGTTGGGGCGGGCCTCGTAGATCACCCCGATGATGCCGATCGGCACGCGCACGCGGCTGATGGCGAGCCCGTTCGGCCGCTGCCACTCCTCGATGGTGGCACCGACGGGATCGGGCAGGGCAACGATGTCGTCGAGTCCCTTGGCCATCGCCTCGATGCGGGCATCGTTCAGCAGCAGGCGGTCCTGCAGCGCGCTCGACATTCCGGCGGCTTTCGCGGCCTCGATGTCGCGCGCATTGGCTGCGAGGATCGTGGGCTTGCTGTCCCGGATCAGGCGTGCGGCATCCGACAGCGCGTTGTTCTTCGCCTCGGTCGAGGCGGTGCGAAGCGCGACGGCGGCCGCCTTCGCACGACGGCCCAGTTCGGCAACGCCCGCGGC
>SCVT01000736.1 GCA_004296815.1 Reyranella sp.
TGACTCCTATGGAGTTATTGGCGCTGCTCCCGGCGCGCCATGAAGGCCAGACGCTCGAACAGGTGGACGTCCTGTTCGTTCTTGAGCAGCGCACCGTGCAGCGGCGGGATGAGCTGCTTGGAATCCTTGGACCGCAGCGACTCGGGCGACATGTCCTCGACCATGAGGAGCTTCAGCCAGTCGAGCAGCTCGGAGGTCGAGGGCTTCTTCTTGAGGCCCGGCACTTCGCGGATGTCGTAGAAAACGTTCAGCGCCTCGCGCAGCAGGTTGCGCTGCAGGTCCGGGAAGTGGACGTCGACGATTTGCGTCATCGTCTCGCGATCGGGGAAGCGGATGTAGTGGAAGAAGCAACGGCGCAGGAAGGCGTCCGGCAGTTCCTTCTCGTTGTTCGAGGTGATCATCACGATCGGGCGCTGCTCCGCCTTGATCGTCTGCTGCGTCTCGTAGACGTAGAACTGCATGCGATCGAGCTCGAGCAGCAGGTCGTTCGGGAACTCGATGTCGGCCTTGTCGATCTCGTCGATCAGCAGGATCGGCCGCTGGTCGGCCGTGAAGGCGTCCCACATCTTGCCGCGCTTGATGTAGTTCGAGATGTCCTTGACCCGCTCGTCGCCGAGCTGGCTGTCGCGCAGGCGGGAGACCGCGTCGTACTCGTAGAGGCCCTGCTGCGCCTTGGTGGTCGACTTGATGTGCCACTCGATGATCGGCGCGTTCAGCGCCTTGGCGACCTCGTGGGCAAGGACGGTCTTGCCGGTGCCCGGCTCACCCTTGATGAGCAGCGGCCGCTGCAGCGCGATCGACGCGTTCACGGCAACGCGCAGGTCGTCGCTGGCAACGTAGGAGTCGGTACCGGTAAATTTCATGGTGCAAAATCCAAGTTTCACTGAGGTTTCGGCCACCCTAGAGGGGTGGTTCTGGGCCAGCAAGGCCAGTGGGAGCAGGTCAGCCGCCCGCCCGCACGATGAAGTAGACGATGGCCGCGGAGGCGATCAGCAGCGAGGCGGCGAGGCGCGCCGAGGCAAAGCTGAGACGCGGCGCCGGCGCGCCGGGCTCGACGACCTGGTGGACGGGCTTGCGGCCGGTCAGCATGGCGCCGATCAGGTTGTGCCGCTTCCACACGAGGTAGACCAGCACGGCGAGGACGTGCAGCGCCGCCAGCCAGATCAGCACAGTCACCCAGTAGCCGTGGAAGGCCGACAGGCGATCGACCCACTTGTCGGGCACCGTGTTGGCCAGCGGCCCGTTCACCATGCCGGTATCGGTGTCGGCGGCGAAGAGGCCCGCCACGGCCTGCGCCAGCACCGCGAAGATCATGACGAGGACCATCATGCCGCCGAGCGCATTGTGCCCGGCATCGTGCGGGCCGGCCTTGCTGAACAGGTGGCCGACATGGGCGAGCGCCGCCTTCGGTCCCCTGATGAAGTTCGAGAAGCGCGCCGTCGTGCTGCCGACGAAGCCCCAGGCGATGCGGAAGATCAGCAGGGTGAGGATCGCGTAGCCCGACCAGAAGTGCAGGTTCATCCAGTCGCCGCCGGCGCGGCCGCTGAAGTACGAGACGCAGAGCAGAATCACGAGCGTCCAGTGGAACAGCCGGACGGGCACGTCCCAGACGAGGATCTTGTCGTTCTTGGCAGCCATCTGACTCCCCTTGAGAACGCCAAGCATAATCAGACCGGCGCCTGTGCAAGGCCTAGCACACGCAGTCGTGAACGGTCATTCGGCACATGACCTGTTCGCTTCCGCCTCGACCTCTGCAACAAATAGGCGAGTGGCTAGGCATAAATTGTCCGCCGGTCGTGGAATTTCAGAAGGGGATGGCCTCATGAGGAAGACTGTCGTTGTGGCACTGATCGGCGCGCTCGCGGCCGGTGCGATGGTGGGCGGCGCGACGGTGGCGTTGGCGCAGGCCGACGTCATCAAGGCGCGTCAGGACAATCGCAAGCAGGCCGGCGCCGCGATGCGCGCCATCAAGGCCGTCGTCGACGCCAAGGGCCCGACGGCTCCGGCGGTTGCCGAGGCAGCCAAGCTCAAGACGCTGGAAGCGGCGTTCGTGAAGATGTTCCCGGCCGGCTCGGGCACGGGCGAGACCAAGGCGCTGCCGGTGATCTGGACCGACTGGGCCGGCTTCGAGGCCGCCAGCAAGGCGTCCGATGTCGCCTACGACAAGCTCGCGGTCGCCGCCGGCTCGGGCAATGCCGAGGCGCTGGCCGCGGCGTTCGCCGACACCGGCAAGACCTGCGGCGCCTGCCACGACAAGTTCCGCGCCAAGGCCAACTAGTCCCGGGATCTCCCTCTCGGACCATCAAGGGCGACGGCTTCCGTCGCCCTTTTTGTTTGCGCGCTTGTCTGCGGACAAAAAGAAAGGCCGGTCGCTTGGGGAACGACCGGCCTTCTGTTGGGCCCGTGACTGGGTGTGGGAAGGGTTGAGACGAAGCCTTGGGGTGTGTGGGAAGGGGGCTTCGTCCCGGTGGCCGTCAGGCCACCGCCACGGGCTGGTTGGGTACCGTAAGAGCTTGCAGAACGATGGCCTCGGCGGTGAAGCGCCAGGTGCGTGAGGCGTGCATCGGCGACAGGCGGAGCTGCTCGCGCATGTTCATCCAGCTGTCGAGACCGAAGGCGAGGTCGAGCGAGTCAAGCACGAGATCGCGCGACTCGGGATCGAGGTTGCCAAGCTCGGTCGCGAACCACACCGCGAGGCGCTCGCGCAGCAGCCGGCGCAGATGGGCGACACCGAGGCCGACGGCCGGCGCGACGCTGCGCACGCGCTCGGCGAAGTGCCACACCGGCAGCCACTCCTCGAAGAGCTGCGCGCGGTCGGAGACCAGGAGCTCGATGCGGTTGCTGAGCGGCGCCGCACAATCGACCGGGCCGTTGCGATCGAACGCGCGGCTGACGGCGAGCTCGAAGGCGGCGGCGTAGAGATCGGCGAGGCTGGTGAAGTGCTGGAACAGCGCCCGGCTCGAGACGCCGGCGATGGTGGCGATGGCGGCGGAGGTGGGCTCGACGTCGCCGGCCTGGATGAGGTCCAGGGTCGCCTGGATCAGGGATTGACGGGTCCGCAGGCCGCGCACGATGCGACCGTCCTGGGAACGCGAGACATCAACCGGGAATCCGATAATTTTCATAGGGAAACCAATAGAATAAGAATTGCTTTAATGGATCGACTTTAACACGGGTCGGACCGTGCGTAACTTGCAAAAATGCATATCTCGATCAGCATTAGGCCTGATTTTCGGGGAGTTTTTCGTCCGAGATAGACGCTTTTGGGTGATCTCAGTCTGCATTTGACCTGCAATTATTCTGGTTGCCCACCGTTCTATCCACGGCTTTTGATCAATTTTTTGCAGGGGTCAACCCAAGAGACCGTCAGGTCCTGTGGAAGATCGGGCCGTCACGGCGCGCGAACGGCCTGGGCCCGGAAATACGAAAGGCCGGTCGCTTGGGGAACGACCGGCCTTCCTTAGGAGCCCGCCTGGGTGTGGGGTTATCGAAGCCTTGGGGTGTGTGGGAAGGGGGCTTCGATGAGCAGCTGGGAGGCTGCCGGCGGGCGTTGGGATTTCTGTGGGTGGAGCGCTCGGAGCGCTGCCTGGATCGTCTAAAAGCCTTTCAGATATGAATTACATCAACGGTCTAACGTCTCTTATGGAGGCAATCTAACAAAAGACCCCCGGTTCCGTTACTTGCAAAAATGCATATCTGATTCGGAAGATGGTGCGTGAATCCTAAGAATTCCTGCATGTTTCCAGCATCAGATAGGCAGAAAAGGGGGTGCAGACACCACGAAAATTGATCGAAATTCGACAAAATACGGTTATTTTTCAATACGTTGATGAGCTCAACAGCGACTCCGGCCTGAGAATCGGCTGCAAATAGCTGGGACGACTGGCCTCATAGCCCTGCGACCTCGGCCAGGACGGCCCGCAGATGGCCGAGGAAGCGCTCGGGATCCTCGCTCATCGGGAAATGGCCGAGCCCCGGCATGATCACGCACTTCGCGTCGGGCACGAGGGAAGCGACCTCCTGCGTCTCGGCCGGCGTGCACGAGTAGTCGTACTCGCCGGTGAGCAGGTAGAGCGGACACTTCTTTGCGTCGATCGACGCGATGCGCGACCGCAGATCGCCGTCGACCTTGTAGAAGTGGAGATCGCCTTTGAAGACTCCCGGACCGCCTTGCATGTAGTGCCACAGCGTCTCCCAGCGATGAGCGCTCGGCGCATCGGGCCCGACGAGTCCCGACACGATGCCGGCGCACACTTCGCCGCCGTGCACATCGGCATGATGCAGCCACTCGGTGTCGTAGTACGGCGCGACGTGCGCCGACGCTTGCAGACCGATCAAGGCGCGGAAGCGATCGGCGTGAGTCGCGGCGAGGTTGAGTACGACGCGGCCGCCGATCGAGCAGCCCATCACGACGGGCCGATCGAGCGACAGCGCTTGCGACATGGCGACGACGAACGACGTGTAGAAATCGCGCGTCAGCCTGTATTCATCGCGCTCGAAGCCTTCGGGCGGCGAGGACTTGCCGTGCCACGGCATGTCGAAGGCGATGACGCGGAAGCGCTTGGTGATCTCCGCATCGTTCAGCACGCCGCGATACTGCCGCCCGTCGGAGCCGGCGGTGTGCAGGCAGAGGAGCGGAATGCCTCCTCCCTTCTCGGGCCCCGCTTCCTCGAAGTAGACGCGATAGCGGCGGCCCTCGACCTCGAGCGCGAGATAGCGGCCGACGATGGGTTCCAATGCGGCGCTCATCGTGCACCTGCCGCGGCGCGCGGCGCCTCGAGCACGCCCTTCACGTAGAGCAGGTTCGCCATCAGCGGCTGCAGGTCGCCCTCGAACGTCATGAGCCCACGACGCACCAGCGCCAGCAGGTCGTGGTCGCCGGGCGCAGGCCGCTTCTGCCAGAAGCGCCGCCAGCTCGCCTCGTCGGCGCGAATGGCGAAGCGCCAGGACGGCATCACGAACGGCCCCTCCTCGACCTTCTCGATGCGGCCCCGCAGGACATGGACCAGCCAGGCGCGCGGGCGCGCCTCGACCAGGAACCGGCCGGTGAAGTGGCGGCCGCGCCGCACCAGTGCTGCGTCGGCGTTCACGAACCTTGCAAGTTCCTGCATCGTTTCACTCCCGTGTTTCGGCCTCAATTCCATGCTAGACGATCCCGCACCATGCCAATACTGGCGGCACTTTCCGGGAGCTTCTCCGTGCGCCTCGTCCGTTCCTTCCGCACCCTCCTGCCCCTCGCCGGGGCCGCCCTTCTGCTCGGCGCCCTCGCCCAGCCGGCCGCCGCCGGCATGGAAGAGGCGGTGAAGGCGCTGCAGGGCGGCGACGTCGTCACCGCGGAGAAGGAGCTGCAGCTCCTCGTCAAGGAACGCGACCCGCGCGCGCAGTTCCTGCTCGGCCTCTACATCTACGGCAACGCCGAGTCGAAGCTGTTCGACATCAACAAGGCGACGCCCCTGCTGCTCGACGCCTCCGAGCGCGGCTACCTGCCGGCGATGATCCCGCTGGCCGGCGCCTATGCCGAGGGCAAGGGCGTGCCGAAGAGCCTGTCCGAGGCCTACAAGTGGGTGGCGATCGCCGAGCGCTGGAACGTGCCGAACGCCAACCTGGCGCTCGAGCAGGCGACGCGCGAGCTGGCGCCCGACGAGGTCGAGAAGGCCAAGGCCGCCGCACTCGCCTACCAGTTCAAGACCAAATGATCGCCGCGCGCGTGGCGCTGGCGGCGGCGCTCGCCGCCGCGAGTGCCGCCGCGCCCGTCTCGCCCCTCCACGCCCAGCCCAGCGATGCTTCGGACGTGGCGGCGCCGCTGCGCCCCGCCGTCACCGCCTATCGCCAGGGCGACACCGCCACCGCCGAACGCGCGCTGCGCTCCCTCAACGCGCCGAGCGCCGACGCCGATGCGTGGCTGGGTGCCGTCCTGATCGACCGCGGCGCGCGCGCCGAAGGGCTGAGGCTCATCCAGCGCGCCGCCGATGCGGGCTCCTCCGAGGGCGAGCATCGGCTGGCGCTGATCTACGCCAATGGCGAAGCCGGCATCCCGCGCGACGAGGCGCGCGCCGCACAGCTCTTCGAAAAGGCCGCCGAGAAGGGCAACCGTCGCGCTCAGCTCAACATCGGCACGATGTACTATCGCGGCCAGGGCGTGCCGCGCGATCTCATCCAGGCGCGCGCCTGGCTCGAGAAGGCCGCAGCCGACGGCAACGTCCACGCGATCTATGCGCTGGGCCGCGCGATGGCGGAGAGCGCCCCGCCCGCCTCCGCCGATCCGGCGCGCGCCGCCGATCTCTTTCGCCAGGCCGCCGAGCGCGGACACATGTTCGCCGCC
>SCVT01000349.1 GCA_004296815.1 Reyranella sp.
AACCTCTCCTCGTCGGCGATCCGCGGCGCAGTGCGCGGCGTGCACTACAGCGCGAGCAAGGGCGGTGTCGTCTCGATGACCCGCGCGCTGGCGCTCGAGCTCGCGCCCTACGGCATCCGCGTGAACGCCATCGCGCCTGGCCTTACCGACACCGCGCAGCCGCGCTACGGCAACACCGACTCCGAGCTGGTCGAGATGGCGCGCACGACGATCCCGCTCGGCGGCAAGCTGCTGACGCCGGACCAGATCGCGCGCACCGCCGTCTATCTCGCATCGGACGAGTCGAGCGCCACGACGGGACAGGTGCTGCACGTCAACGGCGGCTCCTACATGCCGTAGGATTCACATGCCCTAGCAAATCTCTCGTCACGCGACCGTTGACGGCCCCGCACTACGGGCGTTGAGTCGATCCGTCCGCGACAGACAGGGAGGTTTAGATGCTTCCACCGGGTCAACGATCCGCTGAGACCGTCGGCGCATACGTTCGGGCGTCGGCGTAGCGGATATCCGCGAATGACACGCTGGGGCGGCCCATAGCGGGCCACAGCAGTAAGGCACGGCCCCACCTGCGGCCGCCCCCGTCGTGCTCCTCCAAAAAGTTCAGGAACAGGGCTTCTGCTTTGCGCCGTTCTCGATGAACGCCAGCAGGCAGGGGCCGAACGTGCGCGCGAAGCCGAAATCAGCGCCGGCACCGTGGCCCTTGAAGCCCGGCGGATCGTCGATCACGACCGCGTCGACGCCGGTCTTGCCGAAGATCGAGCGCGCGTCGTTCATGCGGCCGCCGACATCGTAGGTATCGTCGGCGAAATTCACGACCACCACACGCGGCCCGCGCTTGATGCCGTCGAGCACGTGCTGCCATTCCGAGCGCGCGCGCGTGATGTCGCGCATCTTGTCGACCGTGCCGTGGTGGGCGGCGGCGATCGAGATCGCACCGTCGGCCGGTGCGCCGCGCTGCAGGGCGGCGAGCGAGACCCAGGCGCCTGCCGACTGGCCGGCGAGCACGACGCGGCGATAGCCCATCGCCTTGGCCTTGCGCACGGCGTCGGCGAGCGCGGTCGCATCGCTCGCCCAGTCGGCGATCCATTCGCGATCGAAGCGGTAGAGGTCGTAGCCGGCGCGCAGGAAGCGGCCGGTCCAGACCTGCGGCGCGCTCTCGGTCGAGTTCTTGCCGGACATGTAGCCGTGGCTCCACACGATCAGCCCGGTGGCGAGCTGCGGGCCGCGCATCGACCAGTAGGGTTCGGGCCGCAGGCGGCCGATGTCGGGCGCACCGGCGGCGCGTGCCGGGACCGTCTCGCGCCAGTTCTGTCCCGTCACCGTGTAGTTGTTGACGACGTGCAGCGTGCACGCCTTTCCGCCGGACTTCTCCGCGCAGCTCTTGAGCACCGAGGCCACGGCGCCGCCCGGATCAGGACCACTCGCGCCTGCCCAGAGGAATCCACCGCCCTCCGGCGATACGGCGAAGGCGCGGTGCGGTCCGAGGTTCTGGAAGTCCGAGAAGGATCTGGCCGCCTGGGTGTTGAGCTCGGGTGGCCGCGTCTCCGCCCACGCAGCACCGGTTGCGCCGGCAAGCAGCGCTGCAGCCGCAACGATCACAGCCTTCATGCGTTGTCCCCCGGGCGCGAGGCTAGCATTTCCATGATCAAGGCTGCACTCATCGCATTGTCGATCGTCGCGACGGCCGGCTCGGCCCAGGCGCAAATCCTGGCGCAAGTCCCTGCGCCGGCTCCGACGCCGGGCCTGACCGCGGATCCGACCGTGCCGCCCAAGCCGATCGCCGCGCCGGCGCAGACCCCGATCGCGGCCGCGCCGCCCGCAGGCGCGTCGCCCTCCAACGCGATCGCCGCCGCGACGCCGGTCGTCGCGGCCTCGAGCTCGCAGAAGGCGATCGAGAATCCGGCCGCCCAGTTCACCTTGATGAAGACAGTGGTCGGGCGCGTGCTTGGCATCGTGCAGGCCCGGGCGCTGCCGGTGGAAAGCGGCGGCTACAACCTCCTCAAATACTGCTGGACGCCGTTCAACGTGCTGGGCGAGTGGGCCGAGCCGTCGGGCATGACGGGCGAGATGGCCGTGCGCGCGCTCGAGACGCAGGCCTGGTCGCGAGACCTCGCCCGCGCGGGCTATCCCGAGGCGGCGCTCGCGGAGGCGATCGGCCGCTACGAGGCGGCGCTCGTGGGCGCCCGCTTCGCCAATGCCGCGCGCACGCGGGCGCTCGAGATCCTGCGGGCCGAGCTCGAGGGCATCCGGCTGCGCACGCCGGGCACGGCCGAGATCTACGCCCGCTACCGCTGCAACCAACAGGTCTCAGACTCGGCGGCGCTGGCGCTCAAGCACGCGACCCTGCCGGAAGGCGGCAAGACGCGCTTCATCCCCTTCGTGCTGCACCAGTTCTGCCTGGCGCAGCAGATCGATCCGTCCGACGGGGTGCGGTGCGATTATTGGATGGCGGGCAAGGATGGCCCGATGTCGTTCGCCGGCGAGACCGTCTACAGCGTCGCCTGGCCGGACAAGACGATCACGACGGGGCGCTTCAACCCCGACGAGCAGCGCGCCGTCGGGACGGTGACGCTGCGGGAGCGGCCCGCCAAGAAGTAGGGGCCGCTCTTTCGGCGCCTGTAACCCCTTGGGGTTACTTCGGCGCCAGCACCATGATCATCTGCCGGCCTTCCATGCGCGGCATCGATTCGATCTT
>SCVT01000350.1 GCA_004296815.1 Reyranella sp.
CCCGGGTCGGCGAGAAGATGATCTTCGCCAAGGATCTCGTCGCCGCGGTCGCCGAGGAAGCCAAGTTCACCACGAAGCATCTCGCCGACGTGAGCGGCGAGGATCTCGATGGTCTGATCGCCGCGCACCCGCTGCGCGGCAAGGGCTTCGACTACGACGTGCGACTGCTCGCCGGTGGCTTCGTCACGGCCGATGCCGGCGCGGGCTTCGTGCACATCGCGCCGGGCCACGGCGCGGACGACTATGAGCTCGGTGTGGCGAACGGCGTCGAGGTGCCGGACACGGTGGCCGAGGACGGCACCTACTATCCGCACGTGCCGATGTTTGCCGGCAAGCGCGTCTACACACCGGAAGGCAAGAAGGGCGACGCCAACCGCACGGTGATCGCCGCGCTCGACGAGGCCGGCAAGCTGCTGGCCTCGGGCCGCATCACGCACTCCTATCCCCATTCGTGGCGCTCCAAGGCGCCGGTCATCTTCCGCAACGCGCCGCAGTGGTTCATCGCCATGGACAAGCCGATCCCCGAGATCGGCGGCACCTTGCGCGAGAAGGCGCTGGCGGCGATCGACGCGACGCGCTTCGTGCCGCGCGCCGGCTACAACCGTCTGCGCTCGATGATCGAGCAGCGCCCGGACTGGTGCGTCTCGCGCCAGCGCGCCTGGGGCGTGCCGATCGCGGTGTTCGTGAACAAGGCGACCGGCGAGCCGCTGCGTGACCCTGAGGTGATGGGCCGCGTGGTCGAGGCCTTCAAGGCGGAAGGCGCCGACGTGTGGTTCGACAGCCCGCCGGAGCGCTTCCTCGGCAACAAGTACAAGGCCGAGGACTTCGAGCAGGTGAAGGACATCCTCGACGTCTGGTTCGACTCGGGCTCGACGCACGCCTTCACGCTCGAGGGCAATCCCGACCTCAAGTGGCCGGCCGATCTCTACCTCGAGGGCTCCGACCAGCATCGCGGCTGGTTCCATTCCTCGCTGCTCGAGAGCTGCGGCACCCGCGGCCGTGCGCCCTATGATGGCGTGCTGACGCACGGCTTCACGCTCGACGAGCAGGGCCGCAAGATGTCGAAGTCGCTGGGCAACATCACGGCGCCCCAGGCGGTCTGCGACCAGTACGGCGCCGACATCCTGCGCCTCTGGGTGGTCGGCACCGACTACACCGAGGACCAGCGCATCGGGCTGGAGATCCTGAAGCACCAGGCCGAGGCCTATCGCCGCCTGCGCAACACGCTGCGCTACCTGCTGGGCAGCCTCGACGGCTATTCGTCGGCCGAGACCGTGGCCTATGCCGACATGCCCGAGCTCGATCGCTGGGTGCTGCACCGCATGGCCGAGCTCGACGCGATCTTCCGTCAGGCCGTCGACGACTTCGACTTCCACCGGATCGCGACGGAGCTGCACAATTTCTGCGCCGTCGATCTCTCGGCCTTCTACTTCGACATCCGCAAGGATGCGATCTACTGCGACTCGCCCACGGCCTTGCGCCGGCGCGCCGCCCGCACCGTGATGGCGGAGATCTTCTCCTTCCTGACGGCGTGGCTCGCGCCCATCACCTGCTTCACCGCGGAAGAGGCCTGGCTCGCCCGTCCGAAGGACGTTCCCGACGGCGCGGCCGAGTCCGTCCACCTGCGCGTCTATCCCGCGATCCCGCCGGCCTGGCTCGACCCCGCGCTCGGCGAGAAGTGGAAGACCGTGCGGGCGCTGCGCCGCGTCGTCACCGGCGCGCTCGAGCTTGAGCGCGCGGAGAAGCGCATCGGGTCGAGCCTGCAGGCCGCCCCGCACGTCCATGTCGCCGCAGAGTACGTGAAGGCTCTCGAGGGCCTCGATCTCTCGGAGATCTGCATCACCTCGGGCGGCGACCTGGTCGAGGGGCCGGTGCCCGACGGCGCCTTCACCCTGGCCGACGTCGCTGGCGTCGGCGTCGTGCCGGCACAGGCGCACGGCAACAAATGTGCACGCTGCTGGCAGGTGCTGGAGGAGGTCGGCAAGTCGGCCGCCCATCCGCTGATCTGCGTGCGTTGTGAAGGAGCTGTCGCGGCATGAGGCCGATCGACCGCCAGGCGATGGTCCTGCTGGCGATCACCCTGGTCGCCGATCAGGTGTCCAAGCAGCTCCTGCTGGGCTTCCTGCTCAAGGCCGGCGCCCTCGTGACGGTGATCGACGGCTTCTTCCGGCTGGTCATCGTGTGGAACCGCGGCGTCAGCTTCGGCCTGCTGGGCGGCGACCAGGCCCTGCCGCCCTGGGTCCTGTCCGCGGTGGCGATCGCCGTCTGCGTCGGCCTTTTCATCTGGCTGCGACGAACCGACCAGCGGCTCACCGGCTGGGGCATCGGCCTTGTCATGGGGGGGGCCATCGGCAATGTTATCGACCGCGCCCGCTGGGGTGCGGTGTTCGATTTCGCCGATTTCCACATAGGCCAATGGCATTGGCCGGCGTTCAATATCGCCGATGCGGCGATCGTCGTCGGCGTCGGGCTGATGCTCATCGATTCACTGCTCGGCGAAAAACAACGCGCGCCCTGAAGCGGCCATGATCGGCAGACAAAAGCCAAGACAAGGACGAACGATGAACCGGACTCCTCTGCCGATCCCGTTGACTCTGGTCGCCTGCAGCGCCCTCGCTCTCGGCGGCTGCGGCGCCTTCGACAATATCGGCGGCGGAAAGAAAGTCTCGCCGGACGAGTTCAAGATCGTCTCCCATTCGCCGCTCACCATGCCGCCGAACGCCGAGCTGCGGCCGCCGCGGCCGGGCGAGCCCCGGCCCCAGGAAGTGACGCCGGCCGACCAGGCCAAGGAAGCGCTGTCGCCGGCGCTCGCCGGCCGTACCCAGGCGCGCGTCGCCGGCGGTCCCGATGCGCCGCGCTCCGGCTCCAGTGCCGAGCAGTCGCTGGTTGCGCGCGCGGGCCAGGGCGGCATCGACCCCAACATTCGCGGCCAGGTGAACCGGGACACCAAGACGCTGGCCGAGGGCGACAAGTCGTTCATCGACAGCCTGATCTTCTGGCAGGACCCGGCGCCCGCCGGCGTGGTGCTCGATCCCACCAAGGAGCAGCAGCGCATCCGCGACGCCCAGGCCGCCGGCCAGCCGGCTGCCGGCCCGACGCCGACCATCACGCGTCGCAAGCGCGGCTGGCTCGAAGGCATCTTCTGAGTTCCATGCCGCATCCCGGCCGCCGCGCCCTGCTCGGCGGCCTTCTCGCGGGTGCGGCCTTCTCCGGGTCGACCCCCGCGCTCGCGAAGCTGTTCGCCGTCGAGCGCCGCAACGCCGAGACCTTCACGCTGCCCAACGGCCTGCAGGCGGTCGTGCTGCCATCGAAGCGCGCGCCGATCGTCACGCAGATGCTGGTCTACAAGGTCGGCAGCGCCGACGAGACCTACGGCCACACCGGCATCGCGCATTTCCTCGAGCATATGATGTTCAAGGGCACCGAGCGCGTGCCGTCCGGCGAGTTCTCGCGCACCGTCTCGCGCAACGGCGGTCGTGACAACGCCTACACGACGTTCGATTCGACCGGCTATTACCAGACGATCGCCGCCGAGCGGCTCGAGCTCGTGATGCGCATGGAAGCAGACCGCATGACCAACGTGCGCTTCACCGAGCGCGAGGTCGTGACCGAGCGCCAGGTCGTGCTGGAAGAGCGCCGCACGCGCATCGAGAACGTGCCGTCGGCGCTGCTCGACGAGGCCGTGCGCGAGCAGCTCTACGGACGGCATAAGCCCTACGGCATGCCGGTCATAGGCTATCCCGACGACATCAAGAAGATCGGCCTCAACGACATGGTGGGCTTCTATCGCCGCCACTATGCGCCCAACAACGCCGTGCTGATCATTGCCGGCGACACCACGCCCGACGCGGTGCGCAAGCTCGCGGAGAAATATTACGGCCCGATCGCCAACCGCCGCGTCGAGCCCCGGCGGCGGCCCTCGCACGGCGCGACCGACCTGCCGCAGAAGACCACCCGCGCCGATCCTCGCGTCGTCGAGCCGCGCTGGTCACGGCTGTGGCTGGCGCCGTCCTACAAGATGGGCGAGACCAGGCACGCCTATGCCCTGCAGGTCCTGTCGCGCCTGTTCGGCGGCAGCGAGACCAGCCGCCTGTGGCGTGCGCTGGTGGTCGACGGCAAGGTCGGCCTCTCGGCCTGGGCGTCCTACAGCCCGTCGAGCCTCGGCCTCACCTCGTTCGATATCGGCGTGCATCCTGCGCCCTCGCGCACCGTCGCCGAGGTCGAGAGCGCCGTCGGCGACCAGATGAAGCGCCTGCTCGACGGCGGCGTCACGGCCGAGGAGGTCGAGCGCGCGCAGAACCAGCTTCTGGCGGCCGCGATCTACTCCCAGGATTCGCTGGCGAGCGGTCCGCGCATCTACGGCACGGCACTCTCGACCGGCAGCACCGTGGCCGACGTCGACGCCTGGCCGCAGCGCATCTCGGAGGTCACCCCGGCGCAGGTGCAGGCGGCCGCGCAGCATGTCTGGCGCGAAGACGGCGCGGTGACTGCGCTGCTGACGCCGGCCGAGGGCATGCGATGAACGCGCTGCGCCGCGTGGTGGCGGCGGCCTTCGCCGGCCTGCTCGCGCTGCTGCCGGCCGTGGCGGGCGCGATCGACATCAAGGAAGTCACCACGCCGCTCGGCCTCAAGGCCTGGCTGGTCGAGGACAAGAGCACGCCGGTCGTGGCGCTTTCCTTCTCCTTCTCGGGCGGCACCGCGTCCGATCCCGCGGGCCAGGCCGGCATCACCGACCTGATGGCCGAGCTGCTGACCGACGGCGCCGGCCCGTTCGCCGCGCAGGCTTTCAGCCAGCGCCAGCAGGATGCCGGCGCGTCGGTGGGCTTCAGCGCCTCGCTCGATCGCCTCGGCGGTTCGCTGCGTGTGCTCTCGGCCAATCGCGAGGAAGGCTTCGAGCTCCTGCGGCTGGCGCTCACCCAGCCGCGCTTCGACGGCGACATGCTGGAGCAGCGCCGCGCCCAGACCATCGCCTCGCTCAACCAGGCGACCCAGCGGCCGGGCACCGTGGCCAGCCGAACCCTGATGGCGACCCTGTTCGCCGGCCATCCCTATGCCGCCGATCCGCAAGGCACCCGCGAGGGCCTGGCTGCGGTGACGCCCGACCTTCTGAAGAAGCGCGCCGCGACGTTGCTGATGCGCAGCGGCCTCACCATCGCGGCGGTCGGCGACATCTCCGAAGCCGAGCTCGCCCGCCAGATCGACCGCGCCTTCGGCAGCCTGCCGATGGGCGTGCCGCTGCCGCTGCCGCCGCAATGGGCGCCGCCGACCAAGCCGCGCACCGTCGTCGTCGAGCGGCCGGTGCCGCAGAGCACGGTGCTGATGGCGCTGCCCGGCATCGCGCGCGACGATCCCGAGTGGTACGCGGCCATGGTCATGAACCACGTGCTGGGCGGCGGCGGCCAGCAGTCGCGCCTGTTCAACGAGGTGCGCGAGAAGCGCGG
>SCVT01000758.1 GCA_004296815.1 Reyranella sp.
GTGAAGTTCTCGGACCGCCCGCCGGTGCGTGCGGGATCGGACGCTGTGTGGGACCAGGCCGAAGGCGCCCTGCTCTCGGCGTCCAAGGCGGCGGGGCTCGACGTCATCCTCAACCCCGGCGAAGGCGCGTTCTACGGCCCGAAGCTGGAATTCGTGCTGCGCGACGCGATCGGCCGCGACTGGCAGTGCGGCACGCTGCAGGTCGATTTCGTCCTGCCCGAGCGGCTCGACGCGAGCTACGTCGCCGAGGACGGCTCGCGCAAGCGGCCGGTGATGCTGCACCGCGCCATCTTCGGCAGCTTCGAGCGCATGATCGGCATCCTGATCGAGAACTATGCCGGCCGCTTCCCGCTCTGGCTGGCGCCGACGCAAGCGGTGGTAGTCACGATCGTCAATGACGCCGACGGCTATGCCGAAGAGGTCGCGGCGACGCTGCGCGCGGCCGGCCTCCGGGTCGACACGGACCTGCGCAACGAGAAGATCAACTACAAGGTCCGCGAGCACTCGCTGGCCCACGTGCCGCTGATCCTCGCGGTCGGCCGGCGCGACATGGAAGGCCGCACGGTGGCGATCCGCCGGCTCGGCTCGGAGAAGCAGGAGGTCCTTGAACTCGGGGCCGCCGTCACTACACTTTCAACGGAGGCCCGGCCGCCCTTCTAGGGCGTCCGGACCTTCATTTCCCGCCCCGTCCGTATCGCAAGAAGAGGGGCATCAACGAAGGAGAATGACATAGCAAGACCGGCTCAACAGACCGCGCCGACCAAGGATGGTCCGCGCGTCAACGGCGAGATCAGAGCGCCGCAAGTCCGACTGATCGACGAGAACGGCGACATGGTCGGCGTCCTCAGCACCCGCGAAGCGATCGAAATGGCCGAAGAGGCCAGTCTCGACCTGATCGAGATCTCGCCCAACGCGGTGCCGCCCGTCGCCAAGATTTCCGACTACGGCAAGTACAAGTACGAAGCCCAGAAGAAGGCCCACGAGGCGCGCAAGCACCAGAAGGTCATCGAGGTCAAAGAGATCAAGATGCGCCCGAACATCGACGACCACGATTACGAGGTGAAGATGCGCGCCATGAAGCGGTTCATCGAGGAAGGCGACAAGGTGAAGGTCACCCTGCGCTTCCGCGGCCGCGAGATGGTCCACTCGGAGCTCGGATTGCAGGTGCTGAACCGCGTCCGCGGCGAGATGGACCCGCTCACCAAGATCGAATCGATGCCGCGCATGGAAGGCCGGCAGATGATCATGGTGCTTGCACCGAA